>NZ_JASJXO010000031.1:0-43309 GCF_035018625.1 Subtercola sp. RTI3
TGCGTCAGTTGTGTATAAGAGACAGGGACTGGGGGCGGCGGCGGGGCTCGCCGAGTTGCTGGATGCGCAGCTCGGATTCGGCCGCCGCGACAGCCGCTTCGAGCAGGGGCAGGGTGCTAGGGGAGACGGCATCGTCTCCGCCGGTGATGTCGATGACTCCGAGAACCTCGCCTGAGCGGGGGTCGTGCACGGGAACAGCGGTGCAGCTCCACGGGTGCACGATGCGATTGAAATGCTCTTCACCGCCGATCTGAATTCCGTGGTCGAGAGCGAGCGCTGTGCCTGGTGCGCTGGTGCCGACGGCGGCCTCAGACCAGTTGGCGCCCTCGACGAAGAGCATGCCCTCGGCGCGGCGGCGCAGGTCTCGGTCGCCGTCGATCCAGAGCAGGCGGCCGGCCTGGTCGCCGATCGCCACGATGAGCCCGCTCTCGAAGGTGTGCGCGATGACGAGCGAGTGGATGACCGGCAGCACCCGCGACAACGGATGCTCCCGGCGATACTCCCGTAACGCTTCGTCGTCGAGGTCGAACGCGGGGCTGAGGTGGTCGGGGTCGAGTTTTCGCTCGAGCGAGCGCTGCCACGACTCTTCGACCAGCCGGCGCACTTGCGGAGGGCGCTCGTCTCTCGGCGCCACGCGGTACGGGCTTACGAGCATCGGGGATCTCCATCGATCATGCGTTCTGCCCAGAACACTACCGCTCGCTCGCTGAAACCGGGCTCCGAATCCCACGGGCAGGCGGCCGGGTCGGCGGCGATCGCGGCGTTCGGGGGCCCCCGACCCGGAATCACTGATTGCGTTGTCGCGTCGAGACGGGCCGGGCCGGGCCGGGCCGGGGCGGGTGGGGCGCGGGTCAGGCCGGGTCGGCGGAGCCCGCGGCGTCGGCGGGGCTCGCCGCGCGAGCGGCGGCAGGCGCGGAGCGGCGCGGCATGGCGAGGGCGGCCAGCACGGTCGCGACCGCGCACACCGCCACCGCGATGAACGCACTGCCCGAGGCGAGGGCGATCACGGCCGGGCTCTTCTCGCCACCGCCGGCCGAGTTGGCGGCGTAGATGCCGTTCGCGATCGCTCCGAAGATGGCCACGCCCACGGCGCTGCCGATCGAGCGCGCGAAGAGGTTGGTGCCGGTGACGACGCCGCGCTCATTCCACTGCACGCTCGACTGCGCCGCGATCAGCGAGGGGGTCGCGACGAGCCCGAGCCCCAGCCCGATTCCGAAGCAGCAGAGGGTGACGACGAGCAGGTTGGGGGTGGGCGCCGACAGCGCGAGCAGCACCGACGCTACGACGCTGATCGCCAGCCCGATGAGCACGGTGCTGCGAAACCCGATCGTGAGATACAGCCGCCCCGACTGCGAGGCGGCGATCGGCCACCCGATGGTGAGCGACGCCACCGCGAGACCCGCAACGAGCGGCGAGATGTCGATGGCCCCCTCGAGGTACGTGGGAACGAACGACGTCAACCCGGTGATCACCGCGCCGACTCCGAGCGAGACCAGCGTGGTGGTCAGCAGCAACCGCCTTGAGAACACCCAGAGCGGCAGTATCGGCTCGATCGCCCGCCGCTCCACCAGAAGGAATGCTGCGAGCAGCAGCCCGCCGAGTACGAAGGCGCCTATGCTGGTGGGCGAGTTCCAGGCCCAGGCCTGACCGCCTTCGAGCACCGCGAGGATGAGTGCGCTGATGCCCAACGTCAGCAGAACCGCGCCCGGGTAGTCGATGCGGTGCCGTTGGGGCGCCACCTTCTCGTGAAACCGGCGCATCAGCATGAACCCGGCGATGAAGCAGAGCGGAATGTTCACGAAGAAGATGAACCGCCACGAGATGAACTCGGAGAACACCCCGCCGAGCGTCGGCCCGATCACCGACGAGATGGCCCAGACGCTCGCGATGTATCCCTGCACCTTCGCCCGCTCGGCGACCGAGTAGATGTCGCCCGCGATGGTGACCGCCATCGGCTGAACCGCTCCGGCGCCGAGACCCTGCACCACGCGAAACGCGATGAGCGCGGGCATGCTCCACGCGAATCCGCAGAGAATCGAGCCGAGCAGAAACAAGGCGATGCCAGCGAGGATGATCGGCTTTCGCCCCACCGTGTCGCTGAGTTTCGCGTACACCGGCACCGACACGGCCTGCGCAAGCAGGTAGATCGAGAACAGCCACGGAAACTGCGAGAACCCGCCGAGGTCGCCCACAATGGAGGGCACCGAGGTGGCGAGAATCGTGGAGTCGATCGCCACCAACCCGGTCGAGAGCATCAGCGCAATGAGAACCGGCCCCCGCTTGGAACGAAAACCGATCCCGGTCGTGTCGATGGCTGCCGTGGTCGGGCTGCTGCTGCTCGCGGGGCTCGGGCTGGAGCTGTTCGCGGGGCTCGAGCTGGAGCTGGGTCTGGGTCTGGGGCTGGTGGCGTCGGTCAAGGGCGAACGAACTTTCCTGATGCGTTGTCGTTGGGGGCCTGGTTCTTCAGCACGAAATGCTGCTTCTTGGCGGTGGCGGTGTGCCCTGCGCCGCGCGAGCGCTGTACGCGCACCGCACGTTTTCGTGGGGAGCTGCAGTACTCCCACCAAATTCACAACCCTCAGTACGCCTCAGTATTCCGGGCGGGGGTGCATCGAGTGCAGGCCGGAGCCTGGGGAGCAGGATTCGGGGGAGCGGACGCGGTCAGCAGGGAATAGCGATGTTGTTGGCGCCGGGGCAGACGCCGGGCCCCATGGCTGGTGAGTAGGGCACAGTAGCCAAATTGGTCGGGGCGGGGAAAACCGGGTCAGGCAGGGTGAAATGAACGATTGTGCCGGAGATGCCCGTGGAGCCTCCTGAACCCGATGAACTGTTCGACGGTGACGAGGTGCGGCGATTCGCTGCCGCTGTGGCCGCTGCTGCGGCTGCGGCAGCAGCCTCAGCCGCACGGGCATCGGTGTCGCTCTTGCGCACGGCGACCGTCGCGTTGAAATAGGCCGTCACTGCGGTGGCCAGTGCATCGGGTGAACCGACCGCGCCAGCCGACCCGAGGGCAGACAGAGTCGCAGCGGCAGAGGTCAGCGTCAGCTTGGCCGGGTCGTCGGCGAGCGACGCGGCGGCGAGTGTCTGGGCGCTGGAAGCTGATGCTGACGCTGCGACCGCTGCGAGGGTGGCCCGGGCGGCTCCGGCCTGAGCCTCGAGTGCAATCACTAGCGGAGCGTCGTGTTCTTCGAGCTGGGAGAGGTTCGCTTCGTGAGCGCGGCTGAGCGCTGCGGCAGCTGTGAGCTCTGCCGTGGTGGGCGAAGGAGGAGTGGCCAGAGACGACACGAGCACAATAGCGGAGCGGTCAGGGGCGGGCTGCGGGTCGAAGGCGGAGAGGGCGATGCTCTGGCGCTGAGACGTGAGCAGAGCAACCTGTGCGGCGGCGGCCGAGGAAGTGGCGGTGGCGTCGAGCGCTGCGGAAGGGGCGGTCGAGAGGGTGTTGAGGGCGGTGTCGAGGGCGCGGGCATCCTGAACCGCGGCGGAGAGACGGGCCACCTGGCCGTCGCGCCTCAGCTGCATCGCCGTGAGGTCTGCGCTCGCGGCGGCCCGATCGGCCTCGGCGGCGCTGTGGGTGGCGTGCACCTGAGCGGTCTCGGCCACGACGCCGACCGTGACGGTAGCGATGAGGGCGACGACGAGAAGGCTCGCAATGACACTCGATTTCGCGTTCCATCGGCGCCCCGGCACAGCTGTGGTCACGTTCGACACTCTCCCCGTCGCTCACAATAGTGGAACGGCCCGGTTTATGCACAGGGTGGGGGCTCCCTGGCCCGTCTTCGGCGGTGCGAAGTACGCTCGATCTATGACAATGTCACACACAGTTCTCATTCTCGGTGCCAGCGGAGACCTCACTGAGCGCCTGCTGCTGCCCGGCATCGGCAGCCTCATCGCGGGCGGGGTCGACGCCGACAAGAAGCTGGTCGAGGGTCTGCAGATTCTGGGTTCTGGCCGGTCGGAGCACAGCCGCGACGACTGGCAGCAGACCGTCTCGAAGGCGTTCGAGGGTGTCGAGGCGACCGGCGACGACGCGAAAGCGGTGGTCGACGCGGCCGACTATGTGGTCGGTGATCCGACGTCGGCCGATGACCTCACGAAGATTCTGGGCCGCGTCGAGGGTTCGCTGATCGTGTACTTCGCGCTGCCTCCGGCCATCGTGTCGAAAGTCATCGACACGATGGGTGAGGTAGAGCTGCCGAAGGGCACCGTGCTGGCGCTCGAGAAGCCGTTCGGGTCTGACGAGGGCAGTGCATCCGAGCTCAATGAGAAGATCTCGAAGATCGTGCCCGAACAGCAGGTTCACCGGGTCGACCACTTTCTCGGTATGTCGACTGTGTTGAATATTCTGGGGCTGCGTTTCGTCAATCGGCTCGTCGAGCCGGTCTGGAACAACCAGAACATCGACAAGGTCGAGATCATCTACGACGAAGACCTCGGTCTCGAGGGGCGTGCCGGGTACTACGACAACTCGGGCGCGCTCATCGACATGCTGCAGTCGCACCTGCTCCAGGTGCTGTCGATCGTCGCTATGGAGGCTCCCACGCGCATCGACCCGGTCGACTTTCGGGCGGCCACGGCCGAGGTGCTGCGTTCGACGGCCATCTGGTCGGGTGCTCCCGTGCTGTCGGCAACGGATGCCCCCAGCCGCCGTGCCCGCTACACCGCCGGCACCGTGGGTGAGCGAACGATGCCCGCGTATGCATCGGAGGAGGGGGTCGACCCCTCGCGCAACACCGAGACACTCGCCGAGATGGTCGTCGAGGTGAACACCCGGCGGTGGTACGGGGTTCCGTTCGTGCTCCGCTCGGGCAAGGCCATCGGTAAGCCCGTCAAGCAGGTCGTTCTGCATCTGAAGCCGGTCGGCTTCGTGCCCGGCGGACTCACCGGTGCCGAGTCGCCCGAGCGCATCGTGATGGGGTTGCGGCCGCCCACCCTCTCGTTCGAGATGACCCTGAACGGCGACGGCGACCCGTTCAGCCTCGAGCGGCACGACCTCGAGGCGACCCTCCGGCCGAGCCCGCTGACGGCGTACGGCGAGGTCATGCGCGGGGTTCTGGGTAATGACCCGACCCTCTCCATTCGCGGCGACGTGGCGGAGGCGTGCTGGCGCATCGTGGCTCCCGTCATCGCTGCCTGGAAGGCGAACGACGTCGCTCTCGACGAGTACCCGGCCGGCTCGCAGGGCCCCGACGCGTGGGCCGACGACGTGTCGGAGTGATTCCAAAGCATCCACTGGCCAACTTATTCGGCATCGCACGGACGGTTCCGCTCCGCGCTGCGTAAACACGCGGTCGGGCTCACTCGGGCCGGTCACCTAGCCGGTGGTGGTTTCCGAGGTCGGCGAGAGGTGCGAATGATCGCGGAAACGCGCGAGTGCTCTGCGGCCCACCGACTGGTTTCGGGAGATAGCCAATTGAGCGTCGTGAGTAGCAATACGTGATCGTTCACCAGATCGCGTGAATACACAGGTTCGTGGTGCGCGATGCGATTGCGCAGCCGTTGGAGGCGCTGTAGAGCAGCATGAACGTCTGCGCGACGCGGGGAGGTGGGCGAGAAAATGCGCTCAAGCCCGGCGAGCCACATTCCAGCGTGGTGCCGTGTTGACAGCAGGCCGACCCAGAACCCGAATCCGATCTCGGAGATGATCTGACCAACCCCGGGTTCTCCGTATCTGGCGCACCGTTGTTCGGCCACGGCGATCGAGTTGCTCTCGCGGCCCGTGAGTGGGGCCTTCTCCAACCACCGTTCGGTACCGAAGCGATGAGTCAGTGCATCGTGCACGCGGTTTCTCAGAGTGACCTCGAGCAGGCTGAAACCTACCCAGAACGTCGCCGAGACTTCGATGTTGTAGATGTATAAATCAAGCGCCGTCTGCTCATCTCCGTCGGCGGCGGCCAAATACGGGGCGAGTCGTGACGCGCTGAAACAGAGAGTGGCTTCGCTGAGGTGCATACAGATGGATTCGCTTTCGATTTGCGAGCGCATCTCATTTTTGATACTCTGTGTTCACCAACCCCGGACGAGACGCATTGAGCGTCGCCGCGCCGGGGTTCTTTCTTTATCTGCTCGTGAACATCATACCTGACGAAATATCAACTATCTGTGAGCGGGGTTCCTCCTAGTGGCAGCGCGGGTGGGCGCCGCGGTGGCCGGCGTGCTCCAGGTGACGGGGATGTTGCGCATGACGTAGGCGCTGTCGAGGGTGGCGCTGCCAGGCGGGAGGGCGTCGAAGAACGACGACGTCACGGCGACGGGGGTAGCGGCTTCAAGGTGCCAGCGCGAGGTCGAGAGGGCGAGGCCCTGCAGTGCTCCGGTGCGGGTGGGTGACCAGCCGATGGGCGCGGTGCGAAAGAAGTCGGAGGCGTCGGCGAGTGTTGCGAAGAGCGGGTTTTCGGGCGCACCGGGTGCATCCGAACGGGCGGCAGCGACACGCACTTCGGCCGCGACAAGAACGTCGGCCGAAACTGAGGTGCTGGCGGAGGTCATGTTGACGCGCAGGCGGGTGGGCGACTCGTCGGTGGTGAAGCGGGCATGGTGGTGGATGCCCGGGAAGAGTCGTTCGCCGGCTGCCACCGCCAGCCAAGACGCCGTGTGGCGTTCGGGAATGTAGACGCCGGTGCGAAGAGTGCCGTCGGAGTCGTTCCACTCGACCGCAATGCGGTGGGCCGCGTTCTCGGCGTGCCAGCCGAAGGCGAGGCGCACAAGGGCTGCGGGCCGCAGCGAGCCGAGGCGAATCAGGCAGACTCCTGCGACGGCGCTGCCGTCGATGAGCTGTGGGTGGAGCGAGGCGGGCAGCAGCGTTTGAGCGACGGCGGGATCGACGCGGTAGTTGATGAGGATGCGGCGCTCGATGGTCGCGGCAAGGTCGGGCATGTGAAGTCTCATGCTCGGGCTGCCTTGGCGGTCGGAGCAGGGGCGGCACGTTTCTGTGAGCCGCCCGACTTCTTTGAGGCCGAGGTCTTGGCTTTCGACTTCTTCTCGCGAACGACGCGCAGAACGATCTGCTCGGGGCACACATTCGAAAGAAAATCGCCGACTGAGAGAGCCAATCGGTCGGGCGCCAATGAATACAGAATGCGGTTGGCATCGCGTCGCTCGGTGACGAGCGCGGCCCCGCGCAGCACCGAGAGGTGCCGCGAGATGGCGGGGGATGGCAGAGCGCCCCGCCACCCCCTCGCAGGCTCAGAACACGCGAATGGCGATCTCGGCAGGTTCGGCGAGTAGCGACTCGATCTCGTCATCGAGCTTGACGAGAGTGAGCGATGCGCCGGCCATGTCGAGCGACGTGCAGTAGTCACCTACGTAGTTGCGACCGACCGTGATGCCCTGTTCGGTGAGCTTTTCGTGCACGATGCCGTACAGAAGATAGAGCTCGCTGATGGGGGTTCCGCCAAGGCCGTTGACCATCACCGCGACACGGTCGCCGCTGGCAAAGGGAAGGTCGGGCAGTATCGCGCCGAGGAGTTCGTCGACGACCTCGGTGGCGGGCATCCACTTTGCACGGCGGCGGCCCGGCTCGCCGTGAATGCCCACGCCGATCTCGATCTCGTCGTCGCCGAGCTCGAACAACGGTGAGCCCTTCGCCGGGGGAGTGCAGGCGGTCAGAGCGATGCCCATGGTGCGCGTGACCGAGTTGACCTTCTCACCGATTCGAACAAGCTCATCGAGGTCGGCGCCGTTCTCGGCGGCAGCACCGACCGCCTTCATGACGAAGAAGTTGCCCGCGACGCCTCGGCGCCCAACGGTGTAGGTGGAGTCTTTGACCGACACATCGTCGTCGATGAAGAGCGTGCGCACCTCGATCCCATCGGCCTGGGCCACCTCTTCGGCCATTTCGAAGGCCATGCGGTCACCGGTGTAGTTGTTGACCAGCAACAGTACGCCTTTGTCGCTGGCGAGCAGTTTGACGGTTTCAGTGATGAAGTCGAGCGGTGGCGCGGCGAACACGTCACCGGGGCAGGCGCCGTCGAGCATCCCGCGACCCACGGTCATCACGTGTGCCGGTTCGTGACCTGAGCCTGAGCCCTGGATGATCGTCACTTTGTTGTGGTTCGGGGCGTCTGCCCGGTGGATGAGGTTGTAGGCCGGCACATAACGCAGGGTGTCGGGGTTTGCCAGCGCGATGCCTTTGAGCATCTCTGGCACGAACTGCTGCGGGTCGTTGATGAACTTCTTCATGACTTCTCTCCACGTCTCTGTGAGGGTGATTGGGGTGAACTGGGCCAGGTCTCGGCCACCTTCTCGATGAGCACGGCGACTCCCATGGCCCCGGCATCGACCGAGCCGATGCTGCGCTCGCCGCTGTAGCTGGCCCGACCACGGCGGGCCTCGAGCGCGCTGGTGGATTCAGCAGACTGCCGAGCCGTCGTCGCCATCTTCTGAAGCGCCGTCGCGGTGTCGTCTCCTGCGGCGAAACCTGCCTCGAGAGCGTCGACCGCCGGCACCAGAGCGTCGAGCAGAGTCTTGTCTCCGAGGTCTGACTTGCCGCGCTTCTTGATGCCGTCTATTGCGTCACGGAGGCCAGCCACCACGTCGTCGGCCGTGACCGGGTCTTTACCCTTCAGCTGACCTCCCGCCCGCAGAAAGGCGGTTCCCCACAGCGGCCCTGACGTTCCGCCGATGTGACCCGTGATCATCATGGCGACTTTGGTGAGAAATACGCCGGAATCGGTGCGGTCGATCGACGACCACTCGCCCAGCACGAATTCGAAGCCGCGGGCAAGGGAATAGCCGAAGTCGCCATCACCGACCACCGAGTCGAGCTCACCGAAGTACTTCTCTTGCGCCACGCACTCGTCGGCAATGGTTCGCACCACGAGTTCGGTGCGTTCGAGCGAGGTTGTCATGACCGTTCCTTCGGGCTGGTGAGCAGATCGAGCAGAGTGTCGACAGTGATGTAGGGCCCCGGATGCACGCCGGCACGATCGGCGAGAACGGTTGTGTTCTCGCCGTCAGGGTCGCCCAGCGAACTCACCACGAGGGCGGCTTCGCTGAAGTCTTCGCCCGCGGTGTAACTCGAGACCGTCACCAGCGTTCGGAGCCCGGCTGCACGTGCCGCGGTCAACCCATTGCCGCTGTCTTCAACGACAATCGCTTCGTTCGGTGACAGTCTCAGAGCTTCGAGGGCGTACAGGTAGATGTCGGGTGCCGGCTTCTTCTTCGGCACGACGTCACCGGCGAACACGGCGAACTCGACCGCCAGTTCTGGCCCCACCGCGTGCTCGAGCACGGCCCGTACCGACGGCTCGGCAGAGGTGGAGGCCACCGCAAGTGTGAGCCCGCGCGCCGCTGCTTCGTGAGTGATGCGCCGGATGCCCGGGCGGGCCGGCAGCGCGCCTGACGCGATCAGGCCGGTATAGATCTCGGTTTTTCGCTTGTGCCAGCGTGCCACCTCCGAGGCCTGCGCGTCAGGGTCGGCGGGCAGCCCCGCCTCGGCGATGAACACGGGGGTCAGCAGTGACGCGAGCCGTTCTTTGCCGCCGCCGATGAGCACCTTCACTGCGTAGTCGTCGTCACTCCACTGCACGGGGAGGCCGAATTCGGCGAACATCTGGTTGAAGGCGGGCAGATGGCCGAAACGTTCGGTGTCTGCAAGCACTCCGTCACAGTCGAAGATGAGGGCGGGCATCCGGTCACCACGCCTTGCCGGCCGAGCCGAACGTGTGGGCCAAGCCGGTCGTGAGCGAGACGATGTCGGTGGAGACATCGGTGAAGAGTGTGGGTGGATCCCACTTGTTTGCCGTTTCGGCCCGCAGGAGGCTTGCGAGCGATGACTGCATGTAGGTGATTTTGAGCGCGGTGGAGATGTTCACCTTGGCGCAGCCCCTGGCGATGAGGTCGTGAAACTGCTCGTCGGTCATACCGCTGCCGCCGTGCAGTGCGATGGGGATGCGGTGCCGGGCTACGAGCTCGCTGACCCGCTCGAAGTCGAGCTCGGGTTCAGCTGAGTAGACACCGTGGGCATTGCCGATCGATGGCGCGAACACGTCGATACCTGTCGCCTCGATGAAAGCGAGTGACACGTCGAGCGACTGCCGTTTTGCCTCGGTGTCAGAGCCGATGCCATCTTCGACGCCCGTGATCGACTCGATTTCGCCTTCGACATGCGCGCCGTAACTGCGGGCTTCAGCGACGACCTCGATGGTCTGGCGCTGGTTCTCTTCGACCGGCAGCTCTGAGGCGTCGAAGAGCACCGAGTTCCAGCCGAGGGCCAGGCACTCGCTGATGACGTCGCGATACGGGCAGTGGTCGAGATGCAGAGTGACGGGCACTGAGATGCCGTCGGTCATCGACTGCCACATCGTGAACAGCACCTTCGCGCCGATCTGTCGCACCGTTTTCACCGAGGTCTGGATGATCACGGGGGAGTTGGCCGCGACGGCACCGTTCAGCACCGCTTGCAGCGTGAGATCGTTCACGATATTGATGGCAGGCACGCCATATCGTTCGGCGAACGCCGTGTCGACGATTTCTTTCAGCGACACAATGCTCACAACGACTCCTTCGTTCGGTACTTCGAACTTAGGCACGTCGGGGTGGTCGCGCTATGCGGGATTTCCCCCATAGCCGGGCAGCGCTGGCGAGCGCAGGAACGCGGCGAGCATCGTGCGGTTGTGGGCGCCGGACTTGCGAAGGATGGTGCCGACATGCTTCTCGACGGTCTTGGCCGAGATGCCGAGCTCTGCAGCGATCTGCTTGTCGGGCAGGCCCCGAACGACGAGTGACTGCACTTGGCGCTCGCGGGTGGTGAGGGCGACAGGAGGTCTGCCCGCACCGATCGTAGGGCCGGCGGGCCCTGCCTCACCGAAAACCGCTGCCAGCGCGGCCGAATGTGCCCGCGAGTTGACGATGGCGATCGATGCGTGCGTGCCGAACAGGGCGAGCTGCTCGGCATCGACTTCGGTGAACGCCCGGCCGCGCGCTGCCCCAAACACCACGAAGGCGCCGATGAGAACGGAGTTGTGGGTGAGGGGCACTCCGATGACGGGGCAGCTGTGCCGGTCATCCGTCGCCGGGATATGGCCGCCGGGAACACTCGAGTACCTGTCGAAGACCACGAAGTCGCCGGTTCGTTTGATGGCGCCGGTGACACCCTCGTCGAGGCTGAACACCTGCCCGGCTTGGCAGTGCACGTCGAGGTCGACCTCTTTGCGGTAGAGGTTCGCGGCCTCATCGATGGTGCAGATGGAGCCGCTGCGGCAGCCGAGCAGCCGCACGGCACTCACCAGAATCTTCGTCAGCAGCGGCTGCAGCCGAAACTCCCCGGCCAGTTCTTCGGCCAGCGTCGAAACCAGTGTCACCTCTGCCGCCTCATCGTTGAAGTTCGGGGCCGACAGTTCGGGCCACACCCCATCATGCGCTCTTGCGAGCGGTTAGGCCATAGACACGCACCTCCCACGGGGCGAGGGTTCGGGCATCCGGAGCCGCCGCTGAGGCAGGCAGGTTGGCGATGAGCAGGTGGGGTTCGTCGCCCGCCCACGGCGCGAGCAGCGTACCGGCTCCGTCGCTGAGCGGCCAGAGCTCGAGAGGCTCGCCCGAGACGTTTGCCACGACCAGCAGTTTCTCGTCGCCGAGGCTGCGGGTGAACGCGTAGAGCGTGGGGTGCGCAGCTTCGAGCAGTTCGAAGGTGCCGAGGGCCACGAGGTCGCTGGTGTGCCGCAGCTCGATGAGGCGCTGGTAGAACCGGAACACCGAGCGCTCGGATGCCCGGTCGCGCTCGGCGTTCACCTCGAGGTAGTTCGGATTGACGCCGATCCACGGTTCGCCCGTCGTGAAACCGGCTTGGGGCCCGTCGTTCCACTGCACCGGGGTGCGGGCGTTGTCTCGGCTCGACGACCGGATGCCCGGCATCACGCTCTCGGCGCTGGCACCCCGCTCGCCCGTCGCTTCGAGGTAGTGGTTCAGCGTCTCGACGTCGCGGTAGTCGGTGATCGACTCGAACGGAACGTTCGTCATACCGATCTCCTCACCTTGGTAGATGTAGGGCGTACCCCGGTGCAGGTGCAGAGCGGTCGCCCAGAGCGTGGCCGACTCATAGCGGTACTCGCCGTCGTCGCCGAAGCGGGAGACGAGCCTCGGCTGGTCGTGGTTGTCGAGGTAGAGGCTGTTCCAGCCCACCGTGCCGAGCCCCTCCTGCCAGCGGGCCAGCGAGTGCTTCAGTGCCACGAGGTCGAGCGGCTGCGGGTCGAACTTGCCGCCGGGGCCGTGGTCGAGGCC
Organism: Subtercola sp. RTI3; assembly: GCF_035018625.1. Lineage (NCBI taxonomy): Bacteria > Bacillati > Actinomycetota > Actinomycetes > Micrococcales > Microbacteriaceae > Subtercola > Subtercola sp. RTI3. The sequence continues at coordinate 12,214 of NZ_JASJXO010000031.1, forward strand.
CACGTGCTCGAATTGGAATACCATGTCGATCTCGGCGCTCTGCGGGTCGGTGAACTGCCGCGCGTCGTCGATGGTGACACCGGGCATCTCGCCCACCGTGATGAGCTGCGCGTCGCGGCCCGCGAACACCTTTTCGTTCATCTCGTGCAGAAACTCGTGGATGCGCGGGCCTGAGACGAAGAACGGCGCGCCATCGGCCAGGGTTTCGCCGGGGGCTACGGGTGCCTCGGGCAGGTCGAGGTGCTTCGAGATGAAGTTGATCACGTCCATGCGAAAACCGTCGACACCGCGGTCGAGCCACCAGTTCATCATGGCGTAGACGGCCGCCCGAACATCCGGATTCTCCCAGTTGAGATCGGGCTGCTGCACGGCGAACAGGTGCAGGTAGTACTGGCCCGTCGCCTCGTCGAGCTGCCAGCTCGGGCCGCTGAAGAACGAGCGCCAGTTCGTGGGTTCGGCACCGGGCTCGCCGGGCTGGTGCCCGCCCCGGGCGTCGCGCCACCAGTACCAGTCGCGCTTCGGGTTGTCAGGCGAACTCTTCGATTCGACGAACCACGGATGCTCGTCGCTGGTGTGGTTCACCACCAGATCCATCACCAGGCGCATGCCGCGCTCGTGCACCTCGGCGAGCAGCGCGTCGAATTCGTCGAGCGTACCGAAGAGCGGTTCGATGTTCTGGTAGTCGCTGATGTCGTAGCCGTTGTCGTGCTGCGGCGACGGGTAGACGGGGCTCAGCCAGATGACGTCGACGCCCAGGTCGGCCAGGTGGTCGAGGTGCTGGCGGATTCCGCCGAGATCTCCCACCCCATCCCCGTTCGAGTCGGCGAAGCTGCGGGGGTAGATCTGGTACACAACGGCTCTGGTCCACCAGGGGGCGACGCCGCCCGGCCATACGCTTTCGGTCATACCTCGATGTTGCCACCATCGGCGCCGAATGGCCGCCAGGCGCCGTCGGCGGCGAGGGGCTAGTGATGATCTGTCGGTTAATATAGAGTTAATCTCATGAACGATGAGATGCCACCCACCGTGTTCACCGCACGCCTCAGCCGCGCCACGTCGAATAAGCTGAAGCTCACCGTGACTGACGGCCCCGGTGAGCCGTTGGCGGTTGCGGTGCAGGGCGGTGCCGACGGCGTGGGCTCGAAGCTCGGGGTGCTGTTCGGCTTCAAGAACGGCGGCGTCGGCAAGCATCTCGTCACCTTTCGGGGCGGCAACACCCTGGTGGTCGAGACGCGCAGCGGTGAGCCGTCGGTGCTGGTGCAGAACGGCGAGGTGATCGCGTCGCTGGCGCGGGGCGACGAGTCTGAGGTGCTCCTGCCGACGGGCGAGACGCTGTTCGCCATTGTGCCCGACCCGGCCGGCGCGCGCACCGCCGACGCGTTTCACCTGCACGTCTATCGCTGCCACGCCGACGGTCAGGCGCGTGAGGTGGTCGGGGCGCTCGACGTGATTCTGACGAACACGGGATGGACCTTCACCGCGTACACCGTCATCGACGTGCTCGACGTGCTGCCCGACCTCACGCTTGCCAACTTCGCCCGCCCGCTCGGTACCGCCCTGCGTCTGCCGATGCAGGGGGTTCGGCTCGTTCTGAAGGGCCCGCTCTCCGACCGCGACCAGGCAATTCTGGTCGGAGTGTGTGTCGACCTTGCGATCGGTCTCCGCCCCTATGTTGCCGCCATGCGCAACAACTCGAGCCGGGCAGAGGCTCCCTCCGCGGCTAGTTGATGCAAGCACCCGACGCGTAGGTGGTGGTGGGCGCCGCACTGTCAGAGGGCGTGGGGGTGTCGGCGGGGGCAGCGGTCGCAGCTGAGCCTGAGCCTGAGCCCGACCCCGAGCCCGACCCCGACGCGGCTGAGGGGTCGACGACCTGTGTGCCGTCGGAGCCGAGCACGAGTGTCACGTCGTCGACAGACGCGACCTGAAGCGCCGCACCGGGCACATACGCCGCAACCGCCTTGGCGTCGCCCTCCTTGCCGGCCGGGTACTGGATGGTCGTGGTGGTCTGTGTGGTCGCCGAGGCGGGCGTGCCGGTCTTGAAGCCGAGGCCGCTCAGGGTGGAGGTGTTGGCGGCAGCAACACCGTCGGCGTCGCTCGCGTTCAGCACCGTCACCGTGACGTCGCCGGGTTTCGACGCGGTGGCACTGTCGTATGCCGATGGTGCGGCTGTCGCCGTGCCCGCGCCGGTGCCGAGAACGCTCGCGACGAATGCCGGCATTCCGGCGGTGTCGACCTCGACGATCGACACGTCGGTGCCATCGACCGTGATGGTCGGGGTGCCGAGGATGGGGATGGTGGTCGACTTGATCTTGTCGGCACTGAGGTTGCGCATCTGGGTGGCGAGGTCGATCAGATTCAGGCTGGAGTCGGTCTCGATCGAGGAGCTGATGGCATCCAGTACGCTCGTGAGCTTGCCGGGGTTCAGCAGCGTGTTGGCCGAGAGGATCTGCCGGGCCTCGACCGACAGGAAATACTGCTGGCGCTTCTCGCGGTCGAAGTCGCCGTTCGGCAGGCCATGGCGCTGGCGAACGAACGACAGCGCCTGGCTGGCGTCGAGCTGGGAGACCCCGGCAGGCAGGTTGATGTTCGAGAAGTGGTCGTCGACGGCCTCGTTGAGACAGACCGTCACCGGCCCGAGGGCCTGCACCACGTTGTAGAAGCCGAGCAGCGAGACGCGAACGAAGTGGTCGATGTTCAGACCGGTGACGTTCTGAACGGTGGAAACGAGTAGCTGTGCACCGGCCGCGTCGCCCCCGCTGCCGTCTTGCGTGCCGAGAACGAAGGCCGAGTTGAGCTTGCCCTTGCCGTGGCCCGGGATATCGACCCACGAGTCGCGGGGGAGCGAGATCATCGTGGCCGAACTGCCGTCAGCGGGGATGTGCACCACGATCATCGTGTCGGTGCTGGTGCCGCCGCCGTCGTCTTGCGTGCCGAGCTGGGCGAGCTGGGCATCCGTTGCCCCATCGGGCCGGTGGTCGTCGCCGACCAGCAGGATGTTCTGGTCTTTGCCGTTCGCGCCCGTGCCGCCCGGAATGGCGTCGATGCGGGTGATGCCGTTCACGAAGCGCTGATAGTTGTAGAACACGTAACCGCCGGTGACGACGACGGCCAGAACAACGACGATGACCACCCAGCGGGTCGCCACTTGGCGTCGGCGTCGTCGCCGGCGCTGCTCGGGGGTCAGCGTGCGGTGCTGATGGGGCGGTGTCACGGTAGTCATCGGCATGAGCCTAAACAGCGGTACGTGTGCAGAGCCTGAACGACCCGGCTCTTTGCTGAAACGTTCAGGGAATATATTGGCCGCAGTCACGTTACAATGTATGCAAACGTATGAAAAGTCGCGGCACACGAAGAACGCGGCACAGACGAAGATGGGGTCAGAAAATGACAGAGCAGGTTCACGCAGATTCGATCGAGTTCGGTCTCGACACCTTCGGCGACGTCACCCAGGCGCCCGACGGCGGCCCCGTGTCGCAAGCGCAGGTCATTCGCAATGTGGTCGAAGAGGGTGTGCTGGCCGACCAGGTGGGCCTCAGCTTCTTCGGCGTGGGCGAGCATCACCGTGAAGACTTCGCGGTGTCGGCGCCCGACGTGGTGCTGGCGGCCATCGCGGCCCGCACCACGAACATCCATGTCGGATCGGCGGTCACGGTGTTGAGCTCTGACGACCCGGTGCGGGTCTTTCAGCGCTTCTCGACCCTCGATGCGATTTCGGATGGCCGGGCCGAAGTCATTCTCGGCCGCGGATCGTTCACCGAGTCGTTCCCGCTCTTCGGCTACGAACTCAGCGACTACGAAGTCTTGTTCGAGGAGAAGCTCGACCTGTTCACCGAGCTGTTGAACGAGACGCCGGTGACCTGGAAGGGCACCACCCGCGCCGCGCTGGTGAACCAGTCGGTGTACCCCACAACAGAGAGCGGCAGCCTCCGCACCTGGGTGGGCGTGGGCGGCAGCCCTGAATCGGTCGTTCGTACGGCCAGCCACGGGTTGCCGATGATGCTTGCCATCATCGGCGGCTCGCCGGTGCGCTTTCTGCCCTATGTCGACCTCTACAAGCGGGCGTTCGCGCAGCTCGAGCAGCCGGAGCAGAAGGTGGGTATGCACTCGCCCGGTTTTGTCGCTGCGACCGACCAGGAGGCGCGCAACGAGTTCTTTCCGCACTACCGCGACATGCACGCGCGCATCGGCGCGAGTCGGGGCTGGCCCGCACTCACGCGTCTGCAGTTCGACGCAGAGGCGAGCCCGGAAGGTGCGCTCTACGTGGGGTCGCCCGAGACTGTGGCGAAGAAGATCGCGCGAAACGTCGAGGCCCTCGGAGTGAGCCGGTTCGACATGAAGTACAGCGCCGGCACCCTCTCTCACGAAAGCATGATGAACAACATTGAGTTGTACGGCACGAAGGTCGTTCCGATGGTCAGAGAGCTGCTCGCCGCGGTGCCCGCGAGCGTTTAGCGCGCTCGACTTTCCCGACTCTGTCGCCTGCGGGGGGTGTGAGCGACAGAGTGGGGAAAGTCGACGGGGTTGGCCGTCGCGGGCGGGTCAGGCGGAGGCGGGCGCGGGCGCGAGAGGGCGGCGCACGCGAGCCCGCACGGCGAAGGCGGCGCACGCCACGACGACAACCGCGGCCACGAGCACCAGCGCGTCGAGGCGTTCGCCGAAGAGCAGCGCCGCCCACACGATGGTGAGCACCGGCTGCAGCAACTGCATCTGGCTCACGTTCGCGATAGGCCCGATGGCGAGACCCCGGTACCACGCGAAGAACCCGAGGAACATGCTGACCACGCTCGCGTAGCCGAACGCGATCCAGCCGCCCACGCCCGCCTCGATCGGGGCTCTGGATGCTCCGACCCCCGCCACGACCGCCATCACGGGTAGCGCCACCACGAGCGCCCAGCAGATGGTCTGCCATGATCCGAGTTCGCGGGAGAGCAGGCCGCCCTCGGCGTACCCGATCGCCGCGAGTACCACCGCGCCGAGCAGCAGTACGTCGCTCGGCTGCAGCCCGGCCATCCCGCCGAGCGCGTCAAGACCGCCGCCGCTCACGGCTACGAAGGCGATCACCGCCAGGAGCCCCGCGATACTCGCCACCCAGAACCGGCGGCTGGGGCGCTCGCCGCCGCGCACAACTGCGACCACAGCTGTCGCGGCGGGCAGCACCCCGATCACGACGGCGCCGTGTGCGGCGGGCGCGGTCTGCATGGCGAAACTGGTCAGCAACGGAAACCCCGCCACGACCCCGGCGGCTACAACCAGCAGTCGAACCCACTGGGTGCCGCGCGGTCGGGGCGGCCGGATGATCGCCAGCACCACGATCGCGAGCAACCCCGCCACCACCGCGCGACCGGCGCCCACGAACAGCGGATCGAGCGTCGACACCGCCACCCGCGTGAACGGCAGCGTGAACGAGAATGCCAGCACCCCGACGAACCCGAACAGCAGCCCTCGGTTCGCCCGCGACCCGTGCGCGTGGCCGGGTGGGTCGGCTTCCGTCACGGTTGCCCCGATTGCTCCGCCTGCGCCTGGAGTGTGCGCCCGGGCGTGGCAGATGCGGGATGCATCGGCGGCCGATAACGGATGCACGGCGGGGGCGATAGCGCTACTCTTGCTTTTCATGCAGCACGATAGCACCGAAGCGCGCCTCGAGCGCCACCTGCGCCACCAGATCGCCGGCGCGCGGCCGGGCGCCCGCCTGCCGAGCACGCGCAGCCTGGTCGCTGAGTTCGCCGTGAGCCCGCTCACCGTGCAGCGCGTCGTTCAACGCCTCGCCCAGTCGGGAGTCGTCGAGACGCGACCGGGTTCGGGCACCTTCGTAGCCGCACCGCGCACCCTCGCCCGCGCCGACTTCTCGTGGCAGACCACCTCGCTCGGCCCGGCGCGCAACAGCTCCACCGCCGTGGGCACCGCCATCTCGACCATCTCGCCCGACGTCATTGCCATGCACAGCGCCTACCCGGCCGAAGACCTGCTGCCGCTGAGGCTGGTTCGAAGCGCATTCGCTCGGGCGGCACGCGGGCGGGCAACCATCGACCGGCCGCCCGTGGCGGGGCTGGGTGACCTGCGGGCGTGGTTCGCGAACGAGGTCACAGGCGTGGCTGGGGCGGGAGCATCCGGAGTCTCGGCTGACGATGTGATCGTGGTTCCGGGCAGCCAGAGCGCCCTCACCTCGATCTTTCGTGCGCTCGCGCAGCCCGGCGACGCGATCGTCATGGAATCGCCCACCTATTGGGGCGCCATTGCGGCGGCGCACCAGGCGGGGTTGGTCATCGTTCCGATCGCTCGCGGGGCTCGCGCGCCCGAAGCGCAGGCGCTCGACGACGCCCTCGCATCGAGCGGCGCGCGGCTGTTCTACGCCCAACCGCACTTTGCCAACCCCACCGGCGCGCTCTGGAGCCCGGCCGAATCGCGCGCCATTCTCGAGGTTGCACGGGCCCGAAACGCGTTCGTGATCGACGACGACTGGGCACACGACTTCGGCATCGACGCGGATGCCCGGCCGCTGCTGCTCGACGACACCGACGGGCACGTGGTGTACCTGCGCTCGCTCACGAAGAGCGTCTCGTCGGCGATGCGCATCGGCGCGGTCATTGCCCGCGGCCCGGCGCTCGCCCGCATCCAGGTCGACCGCACGGTGACCGACCTCTACGTGAGCGGAACCCTGCAGGCCGCCGCGGTCGACATTCTCACCGACCCGGGTTGGCGCACGCATGTCGTGCGGCTGCGCCAGAATCTCCGCGAGCGTCGCGACAGCCTCGCCGGGCTCGTGGTCGCCGAGCTCGGCGCCGACGCGCTCACATTTCTGCCCAAGGGTGGCCTGAACCTCTGGCTGCGCTTCGACGACCGGGTGGATGTTCGCGCCCTCGTCGCCCGCGCCCTGGCCTCGGGGTTGGCCGTCGCGCCCGGGCACGACTGGTTTCCCACCGAACCGCCGGGCGCATTTGTGCGGCTGAACTTCTCCGGGCCGCGGCCCGACCGCTTCGAGGAGGCGGTGGGCATTCTGTCTCGGGCTCTCGCGAACGCCTGAGCGCGGCCGGTTCATGCCCTCGGTCGGTGCCCTCGGTCAGTGCGGCCGACCAGGCCAGTCGGTCAGTGCGGCCGACCATGCCAGACGGTCAGAGCAGCCGGGCGAGGGAGTCGAGCGCAGCGACCGGGTCGGGGCCGACCGGGATGAAGACCACCGAGTGCGCCCCGGCGTCGTGGAGGCGGGCGAGGGATGCACGGGCATCCGGAACCGTGCCCACAATGGCGAGGCGATCGACCCAGGCATCCGGCAGCGCCGCCACGAACTCAGCGCGGCTGGCAGAGCGGGTGCGGAGGGCGGCGAAGTCGGCCGCGAAGTCGAGCGGAATGATGTGCGGGGCCCAATCGGGTTCGCCCACCCACTCGAGTGCCGGTCGGGCCAGGTTGCGCGCAACCACGGCGTCATCGTCGACGGCGGCCACGTTGTACGCCACGATGCGATGCGGGCCACGGGCCGCGATGCTGTCGAGGGCCGCCGCGAGGTACTCGGGGGTGACGGGTTCGGCGAGCACGGTTCCGTCGGCGTGTCGGCCCGCGAGGGCGAGCGATTTGGGCCCGCGAACGCCCGCAAGCACGGCCGGAACGATGCTCGGAGCGTTCTCGAGCTGTACCCCCGAGAGCTGCACGTAGCGCCCATCGGCGGTCACCCGTTGCCCGCGCAGCAGTTCGCGCATGCCGCGCAGCGTCTCGCCGAGCAGGGCCAGCGGGCTGGCGGGCCAGGCGCCCACCTCGCGCATCCAGACGGGCATGCCGTGGCCGATTCCCGCCGTCACCCGGCCCGGAAACAGCTCGGCGAGCGTCGCGATCTCCATCGTGACGAAGGCCGTGTTACGGGCCCCGGCGGGCAGGATGCCCAGCCCCACGTGAATGCGGGGTGTCGAGGCCAGGGCAACTGCCGCCTGCGCGATGCCGCCGCGAAAGTAGCAGTCTTCGACTACCCAGAGTTCGTCGAAGCCGAGCGCATCGGCCCGCTGGGCGAACTCGACGACGCGCCCGGCGGGCAGGTCGCGGGGCAGCATGACGCCGACGGCGCGGTCGGTGCTCCCGCCTGTGCTGGGTTGCAGGGCCAGCGGGGCATCCGGGCCGGTGCCGCTCAGGGGGTGCCCTCTTCGCTGGCCGTCATGACTCTCCTCTATGTCGTCCGCGCTCGACTCCGAGACTGTCGGTGAGCTGACTCGAGGGTACCGGCGACTCCGCCTCGCGCGATAGTGGAGTCTGTGGGCTCTCTCAGCGACACCGTTAGTGTCGAGGCATGAACACTGACGTTTCTGCCCGGCCCGTCGCCCTCGTCACGGGCGTCGGCCGCGAGATCGGCATCGGAGCCGCCATCGCCCGGCGCCTCGCCCGCGACGGATTCGACCTGGTCATCACCTACTGGTCTGCCTACGATGACCGGATGCCCTGGGGAGTCATGCCCCGAGACATCGACACCATCGCCGCCTCGCTCCGCGCCTCTGGTGCCCGCGTCTCGACGGTGGCGGCCGATCTCACCCTGGTCTCGGCGGCCGAAGAGATCTTCGATCACGCGGAGCGCGAGGTAGGCCCGGTGTCGGCGCTCGTACTGAGCCACGCCGAGTCGGTCGATTCGGGCCTGCTCGACACCTCGGTCGAGAGCTTCGACCGGCACTTCGCGGTGAACACACGTGCCTCCTGGTTGCTGCTGCGGGAGTTCGGTGTGCGGCGAGCTCGTGCTGCGGAGAGGTTGGGGGTGCCGATGCCTGTGCCTGTGCCTGTGCCTGTGCCTGGGCCGCTACCTGTGCCGGTGGCGTCGCCGCTGCCGCTGCCGCTGGCGTCGGCGTTGCCGCTGCCGCTGCCGCTGGCGTCGGCGTTGCCGCCCGGGCGCATCGTCGCCCTCACGAGCGACCACACCGTCGGCAACCTGCCGTACGGCGCCAGCAAGGGCGCCCTCGACCGCATCGTGATCGCGGCGGCGCGCGAACTGGCGCACCTGGCTGTCACGTCGAACGTGGTCAACCCGGGGCCCACCGACACCGGGTGGATGACCGCAGAGCTTCGCGCCGAGGTTCTCGCCCAGACGCCGGCAGGCCGCGCGGGCACTCCCGCCGATGCCGCCGCGCTGGTCTCGTTCCTCTGTTCTGCTGAGGGCGGCTGGGTGAACGGGCAGCTGCTGTACTCGAATGGCGGGTTTCCGGCCTGAGCAGCCCAGAGCGAAATTGCGCACAATTTCAGCCGTACGCCAAGCTGGGAGCGTTACCCTCAGCTGACCCCGACCCGTGCACGCTTGTGCAGCCCGAAAGCGAGACGCCCCGCATGCCCGCCAGCCCGGCCTCAGAGACGCCGTACGAAGTTCTCGGAGTCGACCCCAGCGTCACTGATGACGAGCTTCGCCACGCCTACCGCCGGTTGCTGCGCGAGACGCACCCCGACACCGGGGGCAGCGCGGCGCGCTTTCACGCCGTGCAGGTGGCATGGGAGCACATCGGCACCCCCGCCGATCGGGCCATCTACGACTCGGGGCGTCAGGCCGATTCGATGGCTCCGGATGCTCGTTCACACGGGAGCGCCGGTGCGGCATCCTCGCCCTTCCGCCCTGAGGGTTCATCGCTGAAGGCTCGTTCATACGGGCACCCCGGCGGCGACGAACGGCAGCACTACCTGACTTTGATGCGCGAGTGGGTGGGGCGCGGTGTCGAGCTGAAAGACCCGTACGACCCCGCGCTCGTGCGGTCGGCTCCCCGGGAGATCAGGCGGTGGCTCGCGAAGGCCATTGCCGAAGAGGAGACGGCGCGCATCGTGTCGACCCTCGGCATCGGGTACACCGTGTGGAACAACGTGGCGGTCGCCCGCACGGGCGGCAACATCGACCACATCGTTCTCGGCCCGGCTGGGTTGTTCGCCCTGCAGTCGCACGACTGGGGCGGCGAGGTGCGGCTCTCGAAGGGCGAGCTCGTGGGGGAGCGCATTGACGACGATGAAGAACCGCTGCATGAGCTGGCCGTCAATGCGAAGGCGCTCGGCAAGTCGGTGGGCGTGCGATTCACGGCGCTGGTGGTGGTTGTTCCCGACGGCGATCTGGCGGTGCCGTTCGACCAGGTCGAACGCGGCCGGCAGTCGGGATCGGTCGTGATTCGACGGTCGGTTCTGCCGCAGTCGCTGCGCAACGGGGTCTCGGGGGGCGAGCGCGCGAGCGTCGACCGGGTGTTCGAGTTGCGCGAGCGACTGCAGTCAGGCATCCGATTCGTCTGAAAACCGTCTACATCACAGGTTTCTGAGAATAGCGACAGCGATGTGACAAATTGGTAACGGTTGGGTAACCTCGAGAAGTCGTCTCACCTCCCGAAGGGTGAGACGGGTGCAGTGAGCAGAGGTGTGTTCACTCGTACCAGGCCGGTGAAACACGCACGGCCACATAAGCACCGCAGTGCTGGAGGACTACTACACGTGACTGATTCGAGCGAAATACCAGAAGCCACAGGCGATCTGGTACCCAGCCCGAGTTTTCAAGTACCCGTCGTGACCGCCTCTCTCTCCCGTCGCCAGTTGCGCCAGCGCGAATCGATTGCTTCAGTCGAGCCTCTCATCGAGACGCGTCGCGAACGCCGCGACCGTGAACTCGCGGCGGCCATGGCCTCGTCGATCGGCGCCGAAATGGCCGCGACCGCCGCGGCGAGTGTGCCCGAGGTGGTCGCTCCCGCGGTTCCGGATGCTCGCCGCCGCGACCGTCGTGCCGCCGTCACGAGCGACGTTCCCATTGTGGCGACCACGCCGGTTGTGGCCACGCCGGTTGACGTTGCCACCGTTGCCGCCATGCCGGTGGTTTCGACCCCCGTTGCCGCCAAACCCGTTGCCGCCACGCCTGTTATCGCCCCGGCCCCTGCGGTTGTTGCGTCACCGGCGGAATCTGTCACCCAGCCCGAACCGTTCGTCGAGCACACGACGGTGTCGTCGCTCACGTTCTCGCGCCTCGACGGCGCCTCCGAGCCGCGTGGGGCCGCTGCGGCGGTGTCGACCGCGGGAAGGCGGGTTCTTCCGCGGATGCGTCACCGGGCATCCATCGACCGGCCGCACAGTCGTAGGCGCGGCATCGTCAACACGGTGGTGATGTTCGCCACGGCGGGCCTGGTGGCGACCCTGGCGCTGCCGGCATATGCGTACAGCGATTCGAACAGTGTGAACAACCCGAATCTTGCGGCCTCGAGCCAGCTGGGCATCCAGAGCCTGACCGTTGCCGGAGTGAACGGGCAGCAATCGGTTCGTGACAGCTACACCACCACGGGCGACCTCGCGGCGATGGACTCGACCCAAGGCTCGACGGTGTCGCCCACGGTGCAGGCTCTCGCGGCCGAGCTGATGGTCGACGTGGCGTCGGGCAAGCTGGTGGGGTCTGTGCCCGATCACATTCAGGAGATCAGAAACCTCGCCAACGGCGTCGCTGTGAAGGGCTGCGGTGTCGACTACCGCATTCTGCAGGTCATCAAGGTGGTCGTCGACAACTTCGACAAGGTGGGTGTGAGCGATATCAACCGGCTCTGCACCGGGCAGATCGAGGGTGCCGGAACCGCTTCGTCGCACTACAAAGACGGCGGCGGCCACGCGGTCGACTTCTACATTCTGAACGGCCACGGGCTCACGGGTGCCGACGCCGACTCGATCAAGCTCATCAAACTGCTCGACCCGCTCGTGCCCCCCGGCACCGGCCTCGGCCAGTCGGAGTGCGGTCGCTCGATCTCGACCACGAACTTCGTGGCCTTCCAAGACACGTGCACCCACGACCACATCGACTTCGGCAACGCCAAGGGTCTCAGCCTCAAGCTGTAGGGCTGGCGCGCCGTCTGCGTCAACCCGATGTTGACGCTGTGTACTTCGCTCGATACGGTGAGGGCATGCCGACCAAGATCTTCGTGAACTTGCCCGTGACCGACCTCGAGAGGAGCGTCGGGTTCTACTCCAGTCTCGGCTGGCAGATCAACCAGGCTTTCACGAACGAGAACGCCGCGTGCGTGGTCGTCTCCGGCGAGATCTCCGTGATGCTGTTGCTGCACCCCTTCTTCGCCCAGTTCACGACGAAACCGATCGCCGAGCCGTCGACGGTCGAGATGATCCTGGCGGTGGGGCTCGACACCCGTGACGAGGTCGACGCCGTGGCCGAGAACGCGCTCGAAGCGGGAGCGGTGGCGTTTCGAGAGACGGAAGACCACGGTTTCTCCTATACGCGCACGTTCGCCGACCCCGATGGGCACCTGTGGGAGCTCTTCTGGATGGACGCATCGGCGATGCCGGGCGCGTGAAGCAGGCCTCAGTGCTCGGCGTACCAGCGGCCGCCCTGGCGACGCGTGACCTGGTAGGTCACGACCTCGGCGAGTGACCTCAGTTCGCTCAGCACCGCGTCGGCGACGATGAACGCGTGGGCGGCGTCGTCACCCGTGAAGCGAACGGTGATGCGCGCACTGCCGCTGACCACTGCGAGATCGCTCGCCTCGACGGTGGTGAGCGTGCGGGCAGCGGCTGCGGCCCGCGGTACGAGCGACGGCGGGGCGACTCCGGTCTTGAGGGCGCCGATCATGACAGTCACGCGAAACGAGGGCACTCCGTCAGCCTACCGGCGGGCATCCGGTCGCCGTGGAGCCGTGCGGGATGCTCTGCAGGATGCCGTCTGGTGCCGTTTCTCGATCGATCACGGCTTCGCGGCCCTACTTCAGCGCTCCCGGAACAGGTTGCGGGCAGGCGTGGTTGATGGCGGCCCACGCATCGTCTGACATGCTCTGGCTGATGGCGGCGAGGCTCGACGAGGCCATCGCCGACCAGGGTGCCGAATCGTAGGTGTCGAGAAATGTCTGCAGCGTGGGCGGGTCGGGTACCGAGTAGCCCGCTCTGATGAGACAGGTTCGCTCGGCCACCTCGGCGGCGTAGAGCAGGTGTTTCTGGTTGTCGTCGACCGGAAACTGCGCCTTCACCTCGGTGTTGCAGCTCCACGTGTCGGCGAGGTACAGCTCGTACTGCGCCTTCGGAATCGTGTCGCTGCCCGCGACGATTCCGCCCTCGGGGGTGATCTTCACGTTCCAGCCGCGCGCGACGATGCAGCGGTAGAGCGCGTCGGCGAGGGGTGAGTCGCTGAGCTGCTGTGCGGCCGCGGGGTTCTGTGCTGCCTCAGGGTTCTGGTCGGTTGCGGGCTGCCCGGCGGGCTGCCCAACGGGCTGTTCTGCGGCCGTCGGTTCCGGATGCCCGGCCACAGTACTGCACGCCGACACCCCCGCGAGGGCGCACAGCACAACCGAGCCGAGGGCGAGCAGCCCACGCGTGCGATTCGGTCGAAGCGGGCGTTGTGGTCTAAAAGCATGAGGCATATAGTGAGGTTTCATCATCTACAGAATCGCACCGAAATCGTCTGAGGTCAATGCGTTTTCGGTGCCGAAAGGAATCAGTATGAAACTCCTCCACTCCGCCGTCGCGGCTGGCGCCCTGGCTGCCGGGCTCGTTCTGGCTGGCACGCTCAGTGCATCAGCATCCACCGACGTCGGCTCGCAGATCTGCGGGTTCGGCGGCCCCTCGGCGGCCTCGACGGCGTACGTGAACGCCACGAGTGTGCACTACCACCAAGCCAACGGCGCCTGGTGGACCAGCCAGACCTTCGGCTCGGGGTTCCACCGCTTCGCGTCGGGCAACGGGGTCGTGACCATGCAGATCTCGTACCCCTCTGGCACCGAGACCGGGCACGCGTTCTCGTGCGCGAGCAGCTCGTTCTGATCGGGCCTGTAGCGGTGGGCCGGCCCACATCAGCCTGACGGGCGACCGCCCGACTCACGATCATCTGGACAAAAGGAGTGTGTATGCCCATGGGGCCGTTCGAAACCCTCGCCGAGGTGAAGACGAGCTGTGCGCGGGGCCGGGTGCTCGGCTCCGACCCGCTGCTGCTCGCATGCGCTGAGTCGGGGGTGCGGCTCGGGCGGTTCGACCGGCGGGTTCTCGACGAAGTGAATCAGCTCGACAGCGAGACGGTGTGGGTTCTGGCCTCGATCATCCGTCGGGCGGCCCGGGAGGAGCGGTGACGGCCAGAGCAGCCCGGGCACGCACCGCTCTGGTGGCGGTGCTCGGGATGGCCGCGCTGGTGTGCGGCACGGGGTGGGCGTTTGCGACCATCCTGCTGCCGGCGCCCGCGATCGGCGCCAATGACGGGTACACCACCGTCGAGGCCGTTGAGGGTGAGGTGGGTGCGCACCTCACCCTCAACGTGGCCGCCCAATGGTCGTCGAGTCCGGTGGCCATGAACGAGGCTGCCGGCGTCGTGACATCGGTCGACGCCGTCGCTGGGCAGCCCGTGTCGCAGGGCGGGCGGCTGTACTCCGTTGACGAGCATCCGGTGGTGGCGGCGCGGGGGCAGATTCCCGCGTACCGGGCCATCACGGCCGGTGACTCCGGTGACGACGTGCGGCAGCTCCAGTCGATGCTCGCCGACGGCGGGTATTTCGCGGGCGAGCCTGCGGGGTCGGCGAGCACGGGGGTTGTCGATTCGGTGACCGTCGATGCGATCGAACGGTGGCAGCAGGCGAGCGGAGAAGTATCCAGCGGCGGCGTACTGAGCGGCAACGTACCGAGCGGCGGCGAGGCACGCGGAACCGTCGCCTACGGCGAGGTGGTCTTCGTGCCCGACCTGCCGGCCCGACTCGCCCTGGCGACCGACATCGTCAGGCGGGGCGCCACCCTCGGTGGCGGTGAGCCCGCGATTCTCGGCCTCGGAGATGTACCAGAATTCACTCTGCCGGTCGGCGAAAGCCAATCGGCCCTCATACCCAACGGCACCCGTGTCGACATCAGCGGAAGCGGTGGAGACACCTGGCATGCCCTTGCCGCCGGCCGCAGCACCGCCGACGCGGGTACCGTTGTCATCTCGCTCACAGGCGACGGAGGCGGCTCCGTCTGTGGCACGTCGTGCGATGGCATCCCGGTGGGCGGGCAGACCCTGCTACCCGCCTCGGTGATCACGGTGCCGACCGTTCGGGGCACGATTGTTCCCTCGATCGCACTGCGAACGGATGCCACACACACCCTCAGCGTTCTCGACGACTCCGGCGTCACCCACCCCGTGGCCGTCGCGGCCGAGGCGCAGGGCATGTCGGTCGTGACGGGCATCGACCCGGGGCTTCGCGTGCGCATCCCGTCGCCTGCTGGGGCTAGTGGGGCGGTGGCAGCTGACGGGGCTGGAGGAGCTGACGCGGCTGGGAGAGCTGACGGAACTGGGGGAGCTGACGGAGTTTGGGGAGCTGACGGGGCTGGTGGGTCGTGAGCGCGGGCGCGTCGCTCGAGGTGCGCGGCCTGACGTTCGGCTACCCGGCAGTCGCCCCCCTCTTCAGCGAGTGGAACGCATCGTTCGGGCCGGGCGAACTCGTCGCCATCACGGGCGCGTCGGGCCGCGGAAAGTCGACGCTCCTCTATCTCATGGCGCTCATGGTGCGGCCGGCCGCAGGTGAAATCCGTTTTCGCGGTGAGAGAGTCGATCAGCTCCGCGACTCCGAGCGTGCTCATCTTCGCGCTGAGTCGGTGGGCTTCGTCTTTCAAGACGCCACGCTCGACGCCAGCCGCACCGTTCTCGACAATGTGCTCGAGTCGTGCCTCTACCGCGGGGTGTCTCGCGGCGCGAGCATTCAGCATGCGCGCGACCTGCTCAGCCGTTTCGGCGTCGAGCAGCGTGCCGAGCATCGCCCGGGCCAGATCTCGGGCGGCCAAGCGCAGCGCATCGCGCTCTGTCGGGCGCTGATGAACGACCCGGGCATCCTGTTCGCCGACGAACCCACCGGCAACCTCGACCGTGCCTCAGCCGACACCGTACTCGCGGCGTTTCGGGAGCGTGCCGCGGCCGGGTCGACGGTCATCGTGGCGACGCACGACCCCTCATTGGTGACCGAATGCGATCGAACGATGGCGCTCTGACGTGCGGCGCCGGATGCTCGGCCGCGGCCTGATGCGCGCCACACTCGGTCGCTGCGCGCTGATCCCGCAGGTTCTGCGCCCCACGGCCCCGCGTCAGAGTGCGGCGCTGCTGAGGGAGGCAGCGGCCGGCGCCCGCTCGCAGAAAGTGGGGTCGCTGCTCACGATCGGTGTCATCGCCGCCCTCTGCGCAACGGTGCTGCTCACGGCCGGGCGCACGGCCGCCACCGAAAGCGCGGTGCTCGGCAGCATCGACAGCTCGGGAACACGCTCGATCGTCGTGCGAGCGCAACAGGGCGCCGGGCTCGACACCTCGGTGCTCGCCCGTCTCGCCCACGTCGACGGAATCGAATGGGTCGCGGCGTTCGGCCCCGCCGATGATGTGACGAACGCGGTGTTCGCCGGGGGAGCAAAAGTGCCGATGCGCGCCGCGTACTCCGAGAACTGGGCTCCTCTCGGCGACCCCAGCGGGCCTGTCGCGTCGGATCTGGCCGCGCGCACCCTCGGCTTCGCCGATCGCGTCGGTACGGCCGAGTCGGTTGCGAGTCACCAGAGTGTCGACATCGCGGCCACTCTCCCCGTGCCCGGCTACCTCCATTTTCTTGAGCCACTGCTTATCGTTCCGTACTCGGTTGCGTCGTCGCAGCCATCGCCGAACCCGTCGACGTGCTCGTGGTCGTGGCCGCCACCCCCCGGCAGGTCGGCAGTGTCGCCGCCGTGGTGAGCTCGGTGCTCGGTGTCACCGACGCCAGCACCGTGACCGTCACCACCAGCGAGCAACTCGCCCAGCTGCGCGCAACGGTCGGCCATCAGCTCGGAGGTTTCGGCCAGGGCCTCGTAGAGTCGGTCTTCGCGGCGACCGCAGTGATCGTCGCCGCGATTCTCTCTGCGCTGGTGCTGCTGCGCCGCCGCGACTTCGGCCGTCGCCGGGCGCTCGGGGCCTCGCGAAGCCTCATCGTGCAGCTTCTGCTCACGCAGGTCGGTCTTCAGGCCGTGGCGGGGTCGATCCTCGGCTGCGTCACCACCTCGCTGGTGCTCACGGCTCAGGATGCCCCACTCCCGCCGCCCGCATTCTTCGCCGCTCTCGCACTTCTCGCCGTGGTGACGGCTCTCGCCGCGGCCGCTGTTCCGGCGCTGATCGCATCGCGCCGCGACCCCCTGCGCGAGCTGCGGGTGCCGTGACCGCACCGAAACGGCAGAGGGGTTACTAGGCTCGGGGTATGGCTTCGAGCATCCTGACCCCCACCCTCACGCCGGAGGTGACGCGCGCTCACGCGCAGAAGCCTGCGGAGGTAGGCACGCAGGCTCAGGCTCAGGCTCAGGAGCAGGAGCAGGCTAAGACGCTGACGCTCGACGACTGGCGCGCACGCGAGGCCGCCCACCAGGAGCGGGCCGACGAGTTCACGGCGGGGTGGCGATCGCGGCGGGCGACGGGGGAGCAGCATCCGGTCGATGACTTTCTGTTCACCTACTACCCGTACAAGCCGTCGCTGCTGAGGCGCTGGCACCCCGGCGCCGGAGTCGTGCTCGATGGCGTGCAGGAGTTCGAACGGGCAACCTGGCGCTGGTACGCCCCCGAGGGCGGGGGAGTCGTCGTCGACGCCACAGCGTTTCTCGAGGCTAAGCCTTCGTTGATCGGTTTTGTCGAACGCATATTGTCGCAGACCGCCGCTCGGCCGGCCCAGTTCGCGTGCTTCGGGCTGCACGAGTGGGCGATGGTCTACAAGGTCGCCGAGGGCGAGGTGCGGCACGAGTCGATTCCGCTGCGGCTCAGCGCCGCGGCGACCGACGAGGTGGTCGAATCGAACCGCATCGCGTGCTCGCACTTCGACGCCTTTCGGTTCTTCACCCCCGATGCCCTCTCAACCAACCATCTGAGCCCCACGCGCGAGCACCAGGAGCAGTTCGAGCAGCCCGGCTGCCTGCACGCCGGCATGGATGTCTACAAGTGGGCCATCAAACTCGGCCCCCTGGTGTCGGGTGAACTGCTGCTCGACTGCTTCGAGCTCGCTCGCGACATCCGTCAGCTCGACATGCAGGCGTCACCGTACGATGTGTCGCAGTTCGGGCTCGAAGCCGTGCAGATCGAAACCCGCGAGGGCAAAGCGGTCTACGCCGCGAGGCAGAAGGTCTTCGCTGCCCGGTCGAACGTGTTGCGCGCCCGGGTGCTCGACGCGATCGCCCAGGCACGCGCGGTGCAGCCCGACAACGCCTCGGGCCTCGCCGACTAGCTAACGCCCGCGCAGATCGTCGAGCTCGCGGCGCTCCCGCTTGGTGGGGCGCCCGGCCCCGCGATCCCGCGTCGCCACGAGCGCCACCGTCTCGCGGGGCGGCGGCGGGGGAGTCAGATCGGTGAAACACTCCACGGCCACCGTTGCGCCCACGCGCTTCACGACCAGCCGACTCACCACGACGATCTTGTCGAACCCGTCGACCCGAATGCGCACCTCGTCGCCGGTCTCCACCGTCTGGGCGGCCTTCGACCGATCGCCGTTCACCTTCACATGCCCGGCCCGGCACGCCGCCGTGGCGGCCGAGCGCGTCTTGAACAACCGCACCGCCCACGCCCAACTGTCGACGCGCGCACTGGTCAGGTCAGCCATGGTTCGCGAGGGTCACCACCCGGTTCAGGATGCCCGGCGAGCCTCGGCCGCCGCCCCGGTGTCTGCTCCGCGGTTGCCGCGCCCGGCTGCGCGGTCGGATTCGTTCTCGAACTCAACGTCTACCTCGCCCCCGAGCCCGGCCTCGAACTCGGCATCGGATTCCTCGATCTCCGCGAGCGTCACCGCGTCGTCGTCGGCGAGGGCCGACTCGATTGCTTCGAGCCCGTCGAGGTCGTCTGTGCTGCGGCGACGGATGACAGAGGAGACACCGTCTGGGCGTGCGCCGGGGCGGTACCCGTCGCGCGGCCCGTTCACGCCGCTGGCCGTCACCGTCTTGACGACGACAGTGTCGGCGCCTCGGGCGGCTGCGTCGTCGTCACCATCCACTACAGGAGCGCTGCCGTTGCCCGGGCTGGTGCCGTCACTGCCTCCGCTGCCAACGCCTCCGCTGCCAACGCCGTCGCTCACCGAACCGCGACCGCCTTCGCCGCTGGCCGCCGTGGTGCCGGCGGCGTCAGCCGAACCGCTGTCACCACCAGCGTCTGCCTCACCGTCGACCTCTTCGCCCTCGTCGGGAGCCCCACCGTACAGCGCGTTCAGGATGAGCACGGCCGCGTCGTTCGCGCCGATGGCATAGTCGCTGGTCTCTGACTCGTCGACGAGCTGCGAGGTGGCAACCTCTTCGATCTCATCGAGGGTCGACCGCGCCGACTCCAGCCCGCTTGTGAGGGCGAGCTGCGACTGCTCAACGAATTCGATGAGCCGGGTATCCGGTGAGCTGTCGATCGACCATTCGCCGACGTCGATGGTCGTGGCGAGGGCAGCGACCGTCTGCTGCAGCCGGTTGCGCCATTCGGAGCCCTCGGCGATGGCCCGGTCGCGCTGGGCCGTGAGCGAGCCGGTCGAGAGTCTGGCCTCTTTCAGCTGGGCCGTGGTGGTTTCGACGAGGGTAACGGATGCCGCGAGCTGCTGCTGCAGGTCGGCGATCTGTTCGGTGTGAGCCGTCTCGAGCTCTGCCACCGCCTCGGCGTGCCGCGCATCGGCCTCGTCGACTGCGCTCTGGTGGCCGGCCACGAGAGCGCCCACTGCTGCCGTGTGCTCGCCGAGCAGTCGCGCGATGTCGGCTTCGTGCTCGCCGCGCTGAGTTGCGCTGTCGGTCTCGAGTTGGCCCCGAAGCGCGCCCACCTCTGCATCGCGTTCTGCGGTGAGCTCGGCAATCGCCTGGTCGCGTTGGGCAGCCAGTTCGCTGACCGAGGTGTCTCGCTCTGCGGTGAGTTCGGCGAGCGTCGATTCGTGGGCAGCGGCCGTGTCGGCCAGTTCAGCCGCGTGTCGCGAGTGCAGCCCCGAGATCTCCGTTTCGAGGCGGCCGGTGAGCACGGCGACCTGCTGGTCGGCTGCCTGAAGTTTGTCGGTGGTTTCGGCCAGGTCGCCTTCGAGGCCGGCCACATAGGCGCGCAGCTCGCTGAGCACCCGCTGGCTCTCTTCGAACTGGGCCGTGGTCTCGATGCGGGCCTTGTCACGAGCCTCACGGTCATCGACCACCAGTGCGACATGCGACCGGATGATCTCCAGCGGGTCGCTGTCGGCGTCGAGTTGCTGCACACTGACGAGTGCCGGCGGCACGAAAGCCGGCTTCGCAGTGGGGTCGATGAAGTGGTGAGTGAAGAGCTCGTCGGTGACCGGGCGGTAGTGCGCCTGGAATTCGGGTGTGCCGAGCTTCACGGCCCAGTCGACGAAAGTGATGGCGGTGCGGTCGCGCCGCGTGAGCACGTACCCGGTCTCTGACCGGGCGGAGCTCGGAGGCAGGGTATCCGGAGCCCCCGGGGCCTGATCGGCATCAGAGGCTGACACCCCGGTGCCCGTGCTCGCCGACAGGTGCGTCGAAGCCGACATCGGCCCCGCGAAGACGGGCCCCGCGAACGCGCCTTCGCCGGGGGTGCCGTCTTCGGCCTCGTCGTGCGGTCGTGTGGTCGAATCGTCAGTCATGGTGCTCCTCGTGGCTTCGATACGTCGACAGGGGTGGGCTGGGGTCTGCCCTGACCCAATCTTAACCGCCGAGGCTGATCGATCAACCGAAAGAACCCAGACGTCGCTTTGTGGCGAACCTTCAGCTTGCGTTGAGCTTCGGATGCTTCTCAGCACTCCCACCGGCCACTCCCAGCTAACCTGATTCCGGTTCATAGCTTCTCCATAAGTTCGGGGGCTTATCTGGTTCTAGCCCAGTTGGGGCGCCGAGAGGAAGCCATGACCACCCCGCAGTCCGACCAGCAGTTCGACCCTGAGCAGCCCGCCCCCGAAGCGCTGCCCGTCACGAAGCGGGGCGTGTGGCGCCCCCGCAACTTTTTGATTCTCGGGGCAACGGCAGCGGCGATCGCCGTGGCGTGCACAAGCGTCGGAGTCACCATGGCCACCGGCGTTCCCGTCGTGCTGCACGCTCTGGCCGGTGCGTCGACATCGACCAGCACCGGCTCGTCGAGCTCACTCGGCGGTGGCAGCAGCAGCATCGGCGGCGGTTCGTCGTCGGGCACCACCACCGTTCCCGGCTACCGCAACGGCCGCGGCGGTTCGACCGGCAGCGGATCGACCGGCAGCGGCAACACCGGTGGTGGATCGACCAGCACCGGCTCATCGACAACAGCGGCAACGGCAGCGACCGAAGCGCAGGGCGCCGGAGTCGTGTTGATCGACACCAAACTCGCCTACCAGAACGCCGAAGCGGCCGGAACCGGCATCATCCTGACCGCCGACGGCGAGATCCTCACCAACAATCACGTCGTCGAAGGTGCCACGAGCATCAGTGTGACCATCGCCACGACGGGCAAGACCTACACGGCAACCGTGGTGGGTACCGATGTCAAAGACGATGTCGCCGTGCTGAAGCTTGACGGGGCATCCGGTCTCACCACCGCAAAGCTCGACACCTCAGGCACCGTCGCAGCGGGTGACGCGGTCACCGGTGTCGGCAACGCCGGGGGCACCGGCTCGCTGTCGGCCGCGGCCGGCACCGTCACCGCGGTGAACCAGTCGGTCACCACCCAGGCCGAGGGCAGCTCGGCGGGCGAGACGCTGAGCGGCATGATTCAGATCGCCGCCGACATTCAGGCCGGCGACTCGGGCGGCCCTCTTTACGACGCGCAGGGCGAAGTGATCGGCATCGACACGGCTGCCTCGAGCGGAACGGCGAACGTGACCGGGTTCGCCATCCCCATCAGCACGGCGATCGGTATCGCGAAGCAGATCGACTCGGGCCAGGAGAACACGAACGTCAGTCTCGGCTACCCGGCGTTCCTCGGCATCGAGGTCGGCACTGACTCCAGCAGCTCGGGCCTCGGCGGCAGCTCACGCGGTTCGACGGGCGGCAGCGGCAGCACGGGCATCAGCACGGTAGCCGGCGCGGTCGTGGCCGGCGTCATCGACGGCACCCCTGCCGCAACCGCAGGCCTCGTCGCGGGCGACACCATCACGGCTGTCGACGGTACCTCGATCGCCAGCGGAACCGCTCTGACCAGCACGCTCGCCTCGTACAACCCGGGCGACACGGTGAAGATCACGTACACCGACGCGTCAGGTGCGAGCCAGAGCGTCAGTGTCACGCTGATGGCAGGCCCCGCCGCGTAACCCGCGGATTCTGCCCGGGCCTCCCCGGTTGCAGTGCACCATTCGAGTGGCAGCACCGTTTCGACGGGTGCTGCCACTCGTTCGTTTTCAGGCCGCGCTCACACCGTGCGTGACGCGAGCCCGGCGTTGATGGCCTCGGTGAGCTCGGCGTCGATGGCGCGAGGTGCCCCGTCGACCGCATTCACCGGCGCAGCGTTTCGCACGCTCGACACCAGCCACGCCGCATCGGCCCGCCGCAGGTCTGCAGGGGTCAGCACCTCGTATGCGGTCTCGAAACCATTCACCCGCGCGATCTCGAAGATGCTCTCCTGTGTCGTACCGGGCAGGATGCCCAGGGTGGTGCGCGGCGTGACGAACCGGTCGTCGAGCTTCAGTACAACCGTCGACGTGGGGCCCTCGAGCAGATAGCCGTCGCTGCTGACGAAGATCACATCGTCGGCGCCCCGTCGCTCGGCCTCGCGGAGCGCGGCGCGGTTGACCGCGTACGAGAGTGTCTTCGCGCCCTGCAGCAACCATGGCGACGTCTGCTCGACCGTGCTCGCGTACCCGCGGTCGAGCAGCACCACACGGATGCCCTCGGTTCGAGCCTTCGTGAAGTCGCCGCTCTCGGCCAGCCACACCCATCCGGTCGGCTGGCCCGAGCCCTCGATACCGCGCGAGTACAGCAGTTTGACGAAGGCTTCGGGCACCAGTTCGCGGCTGTCGATCGCCGCGAGCAGCGTGTGCTTCCACGCCGCCGCATCGGGTTCGGGCAGCTCGAGCATGCGCGCCGACCGCGCGAACCGTTTCAGATGTGCGTCGAGGGCCTGCGGCATGCCGTTGATCACCGTGATGGTCTCGAATATTCCGTCGCCGCGGGTGATGCCGAGGTCGAGCGCGTTCGCCACCGGTGCGGCGGTGTCGTGCTGGGTGAAGACGGGCTCCACAGGGTCGGCCGCGCGGGCAGCGGGCTTGGCGGGGGAGTGCAGTACCAGAAGAGCGGGTTCGAACATGTTCACCATTATCGACCGGCCGCCGCACCCGATGTCGGCAGAGGCTCCGCGGTGACGAAGTCGATCAGCTGTTCCACCCGGCCGAGCAGCTCGGGTTCGAGGTCGGTATAGCTGCGCACGCGGCCCAGAATGCGTTGCCAGGCGGCGGCGATGTCGGCCTGATCTTCGTGCGGCCAGCCGAACGCTTCGCAGATGCCGTGCTTCCACTCGATCGAGCGCGGAACAACGGGCCACTTCTCGATCGAGAGTCGCCCAGGCTTCACCGACTGCCAGACATCGATGTACGGATGCCCCACAATGAGCACCCCGCCCTCGAACCTGCCCCGCATCACCTGCTCAGCGATTCGGCTCTCTTTCGAGCCCGCAACAAGGTGGTCGACCAGTACGCCCACCCGGCGTCTGGGCGTCGGTGCGAACTCGGTGAGCACCGCGTCGAGGTGGTCGACGCCTTCCAGGTACTCGACGACGACGCCCTCGGCGCGCAGGTCGTCGCCCCAGACCTTCTCGACCAGCTCGGCATCGTGTCGCCCCTCGACGAAGATGCGACTGGCGCGGGCGACGCGGGCACGGGCATCCGGAGCCTTCACCGAACCCGAGGCCGTGCGAGCTGTACCCGGGCGCCTGGCTGTAAGAGGAGCGACGAGGATGACCGGGGTGCCCTCGAACAGAAAACCCCCGCCGAGCGGAAACATGCGCCGCCGGCCATGCCGGTCTTCGAGCTGAACCATCTTGCCTTCGACCGCGGTGACAGAGCCGCAGAAGTCGCTGGCGATGTCTTCGACAACGAGGTCGAACGTCGCCTCCTGCGTGCGGACCTGGGTTCGAACCGGGCGGCGGGAGAAGTCGGCGAGGGCGTCTTGGCCATAACGATCGAAGGTCACCGTTCGACGTTAGTCGAGAGGCGAAGATTCGATGCGGCCATTCGTCGGCTATTCGCCGGCCTCGTGGCGGTGAACCGATGGGCGACTTCTGTTCTCGGCAGTGTTCGTACAGGGGCTATCAGCTACGCTTGAGAAAAGGTAAGGAGGTTGAATATGCCCAGCGACACCGGTTCAGAACGCATGACGCAGCACCGAAGCGATGCGACCGACACGACACTCAATCTCACCGGCGAATTTGCCGCCCAGATGGCAGCTCTCGAAGGTGGCGTCACCACTGAGGAGCTCGATGCCATTGCGGCTCTGCCCTCGGGCTCTGCCCTGCTGATCGTGCGCCGCGGCCCCAATGCCGGGGCTCGGTTTCTGCTCGACAAGCTCACCAGCACGGTTGGCCGGCACCCCGACGCCGACATTCTGCTCGACGATGTGACGGTTTCGCGTCGGCACGCCGAGTTCTCACGTTCGGGCACCACGTTCATCGTTCGCGACCTGCACTCGCTGAACGGCACGTACTTCGACGGGGTGCGCGTCGACGACGCCCTGCTGAGCGACGGGTCAGAGATTCAGGTCGGCAAGTTCAGGCTCACCTTCTATCCCTCACGTCGTGACGTGGCGGCGAACGCGCCCAGCTAGTGGCAGCGGCTTCTGCCCGGTCGCGTTCGAGCGTGTCGGGCGTCACACCCGTCGCGTCTGCGCCCATGCTCAGCATCGGCCAGGTCTTGGCGCTGCTGAGCCCCGAGTTCACCGACATCAGCCCCTCGAAGCTCCGTTTTCTCGAGGAGCGGGGGCTGGTGAGCCCTGCTCGAACCCAATCGGGTTACCGAAAGTTCTCACAGGGCGACGTCGAGCGGCTGCGGCTGATCCTCGCCATGCAGCGCGACTGCTACCTGCCGCTGAACGTCATCAAGCAGTACCTGTTCGAGGTGGATGCCGGGCTGAACCCCGCCGTTCCCGGAACCACGATGGCAACGGTGCCGTCGATGCTGAACGGGGCCAGGCGGTACTCCCGCGACGACGTGCTGCGGGAGTCGGGCGCGAGCCCCACGCTGTTGAACGATGCCGTCAGCGCCTCGCTGATCGCTGCGAGTGAGACCTACGGTGAAGAGACACTCGCTGTGCTGAAAGCCCTGGTCGACCTGCAGAAGGTGGCCATCGAGCCCCGGCACCTGCGCGGGTTTCGCGCCGCAGCCGAGCGGGAGGTGGGGCTCATCGAGAGCGCCCTGATGCCGGAGAGCCGCCGCAACAAGGTCTCGAGTCGGGCGCAACTCGCAGAGCGGGCATCCGAGATCGCCGCGCAGCTCGAAGTGGTGCGAACCAGTCTCATTCGCTCGGCGCTCGGCAAACTCGCTCCCTGACCTGCCCGCTGCGGTGCCCAACTGCCCGTAAAGTGGGGTGCGGCACCGCACGTTCTGCGACACGCCGGGGGCACTTATGCGAATGTCGTTGCTCGTGGCAACCGACCTCGATAGCGTGAGTGAAGCACAACGAAAGGCAAAACCGATGACTGAGCGTGTCCACGGCGAGCAAGCTCGCTACGACC
Organism: Subtercola sp. RTI3; assembly: GCF_035018625.1. Lineage (NCBI taxonomy): Bacteria > Bacillati > Actinomycetota > Actinomycetes > Micrococcales > Microbacteriaceae > Subtercola > Subtercola sp. RTI3. The sequence goes on from NZ_JASJXO010000031.1 coordinate 37,745, forward strand.
AGGGCCTGCTCTTCACCGACGGTCTGCCCGAGCTCGACGACGCGGCGGGGTATCGCGGTGCGGTTGCCGCCCGTGCCGCCGGAATCACCTATCGCCAGCTCGACTACTGGGCTCGCACCAGCCTCGTCGAACCCACTGTTCGCGGCGCTGCCGGCTCGGGTTCACAACGGCTCTACGGTTTTCGCGACATCCTCGTTCTGAAGCTCGTGAAGCGACTTCTCGATACCGGCATCTCGCTGCAGCAGATTCGCACCGCCATCGAGCAGCTGCGCGAGTCGGGCGTCACCGATCTGGCGCAGACCACGCTCATGAGCGATGGTGCGAGTGTGTACCTCTGCACGTCGAACGACGAAGTCATCGACCTCGTCAGCCGCGGCCAGGGCGTCTTCGGTATCGCCGTGGGCAAGGTTCTGCGCGAGGTCGAGTCGAGCCTCGTCGAGCTCGGCACCGATGTGGCCGACCCGATGGACGAGCTGGCCGCCCGTCGCGCTTCGCGCATCGCCTGACCCAGAAGAACTCTTCAGGCAAGACAAAAGCCCGAGCCGATGAGGCCCGGGCTTTTCTGTCTGCGTTAAGGTTCTGGGAGTACTAGTTCGCCGTCGAGGCTGCGCCGGCGTACTCGCCGAGTCGCCCGGTGCGCATCACACGCTCGAGCAGCAGATCGAAGTTGCGCGCCATCTCCTGCGCGCCCTCGCCTGGCCACACGTGCAACGGCTTGGCGGCACCCTGCGCCTGCTGCAGCGACGTGCGCTCGGGGAGCTGCGGAGACAGCACGAGCGGCCCGAACATGTCGCGCAGCTCTTTGATACGAAACTGGTGCTCGAGCGACTGCGAACGCACGCGGTTCACGATGATGCCGAGCGGCTGCAGCCGCGGCGACAGCCCACGACGAATCTCTTCTATGGCACGGAGGGCGCGGTCGGCTGCGGCAACCGAGAACAGCCCGGGCTCGGTGACCACGGCCACGCGGTCGCTGGCTGCCCACGCCGTGCGCGTGAGAGCGTTGAGCGAGGGAGCACAGTCGATCAGCACCAGGTCGTAGTCGCTCTCAACGGTGGCGAGGGCTTCTTCCAGCTTCCAGATGTCGCGAATGGAGGGGTGCGGCCCGTCGAAGTTGAGGGCAGACGGCGAACCGATGAGTACGTCGATTGTGCCGCCGCGGTCTTTGGTCCAGCCGCTGGGTGCGATGGCCGCGCGAACGATCTTCTCCTTCGGCGACGCCAGCACGTCGGCCACGTTGAGGTGGCCTGCCACGTTGATGTCCATCCCGGTCGAGACGTCAGACTGCGGGTCGAGGTCGACAACGAGGGTGCGCAGGCCTTTCGCGAAGGCCGCCGAAGCCAAGCCGAGCGTGACGGTTGTCTTACCGACACCGCCCTTGAGTGAGCTAACGCTGAGTACATGCACAATCGTCTACGTTACCTTCAGTAGGCTGGGAGAACCTAACTGTCTCCTGTATGCCGCATGGATGCCGCACTGCCTCGGAAGGTCTCAATGTTCGCGAAGATATTGGTTGCAAACCGGGGTGAAATCGCCATCAGGGCGTTTCGCGCCGCATATGAACTCGGCGCGAAGACCGTGGCCGTGTTTCCGTACGAAGACCGCAACTCGATGCACCGCCTCAAAGCAGATGAGGCCTACCAGATCGGTGAGATCGGGCATCCCGTGCGGGCCTATCTCGACGTGAGCGAAATCATTCGTGTCGCGAAAGAGAGCGGTGCCGACGCGATCTACCCCGGCTACGGGTTCTTGAGCGAGAACCCCGAACTCGCCGCCGCTGCCGCCGAGGCCGGCATCACCTTCATCGGGCCGCCCACGAGCGTGCTCGAGATGGCCGGTAACAAGGTCACGGCCAAAGAGCATGCCATTGCGGCAGGCGTGCCGGTTCTGCGCTCGACCCCGGCGTCGAAAGACGTCGACGTGCTACTGGCCGGTGCCGCTGGTATCGGGTTCCCGCTCTTCGCCAAGGCTGTCGCCGGCGGCGGCGGTCGCGGAATGCGCCGCGTCGAAACGGCTGACGACCTGCAGGAGGCGCTCGAAGCCGCCATGCGCGAGGCTGACAGTGCGTTCGGCGACCCCACCATGTTTCTCGAGCAGGCGGTGCTGCGACCCCGCCACATCGAAGTGCAGATTCTCGCCGACACCCACGGCCACACCCTGCACCTGTTCGAGCGCGACTGCTCTGTACAGCGCCGCAACCAGAAGGTCGTCGAGATCGCCCCGGCGCCGAATATCAGCGACGAACTGCGCGACGCGCTGCACGCCGACGCCATCAAATTTGCCCAGTCGATCGGCTACGTCAACGCCGGCACCGTCGAGTTTCTCGTCGACACCGTGGGGGAAGGCAAAGGCAAACACGTCTTCATCGAGATGAACCCGCGCATCCAGGTCGAGCACACCGTGACCGAGGAGGTCACCGACGTCGACCTCGTTCAATCGCAGATGCTCATCGCCTCTGGTGCCTCGCTCACCGACCTCGGGCTCACGCAAGAGACGATCGTGCTGCACGGCGCGGCCCTGCAGTGCCGCATCACGACAGAAGATCCGAACGCCGGGTTCAGGCCAGACACCGGCAAGATCACCACCTACCGCTCACCGGGCGGCTCGGGCATTCGCCTCGATGGCGGTACCGTCGCATCCGGAGCCCAAATCAGCCCGCACTTCGACTCGATGCTCGTCAAGCTCACCTGCCGCGGGCGCGACTTCGCCTCGGCCGTGCGCCGCTCGAAGCGGGCCCTGGCCGAGTTTCGTATTCGCGGCCTTTCGACGAATATTCCCTTTCTGCAAGCCGTGCTCGAAGACCCGGCCTTCGCCGCAGGCGACCTCAGCACCTCGTTCATCGATGAACGCCCCCAGCTGTTCTCGACCCATGTGTCGAAAGACCGCGGCACGAAGATCGTCAACTGGCTGGCCGATGTCACCGTGAACCAGCCGAACGGCAAGCGCGTTGGTACCGTCGAGCCGGCCGCCAAACTGCCGAAGATCGACCTCACGCAGCCCGCGCCGTCGGGCTCGCGCCAGAAACTGCTGACCCTCGGGCCCGTGGCCTTCGCCGCCGACCTGCGAGCACAGACCGCGCTGGCCGTCACCGAGACCACGTTTCGGGATGCCCACCAGTCGCTGCTCGCCACCAGGGTTCGCACCAAAGACCTGTTGGCCGTGGCGCCGTACGTTGCCCGCATGACACCCGAGCTGCTCTCGGTCGAAGCCTGGGGCGGGGCGACGTACGACGTCGCACTGCGCTTTCTCGGCGAAGACCCGTGGGAGCGGCTCGTGACGCTCCGCGAAGCCCTGCCCAACGTCAACCTGCAGATGCTGCTCCGCGGCCGCAACACGGTCGGCTATACGCCATACCCCACTGCCGTCACCGACGCCTTCGTGGCCGAGGCGGCCTCGTCGGGCGTCGACATCTTCCGTATCTTCGACGCGCTCAACGATGTGAACCAGATGCGGCCTGCCATTGAGGCCGTGCTCAACACCGGTTCCACTCTCGCTGAAGTCGCCGTGTGTTACACCGGTGACCTGCTCGACCCGGCAGAGAACCTGTACACGCTCGACTACTACCTGCACCTCGCAGAAGAGATCGTGGCATCCGGAGCCCATATTCTGGCGATCAAAGACATGGCCGGCCTGCTGCGACCCTTCGCCGCAGAGAAACTGGTCACCGCCTTTCGCGAGAACTTCGACCTGCCCGTGCACGTGCACACGCACGACACTGCGGGTGGCCAGCTCGCAACCCTGCTCGCCGCCTCGCGCGCCGGAGCTGACGCCGTCGACGTGGCCAGCGCGCCCATGGCCGGCACCACCAGCCAGCCCTCAGCCTCTGCGCTCGTCGCCGCGCTCGCTCACACGGAGCGCGACACCGGCATCTCGCTGCAGGCCGTCTCAGACCTCGAGCCCTATTGGGAGGCCGTGCGCGAGCTCTACCACCCCTTCGAATCGGGCCTGCCCGGCCCCACCGGCCGCGTCTACAAGCACGAGATTCCCGGCGGCCAGCTGTCGAACCTGCGCCAGCAGGCCAAAGCGCTCGGCCTCGCCGACCATTTCGAGCAGATCGAAGACCTGTATTCGGCGGCCAACGAGATTCTCGGGCGCATTCCGAAGGTCACCCCCTCGTCGAAAGTCGTCGGTGATCTGGCCCTGCACCTCGCGGCCGTCGGCGCAGACCCCGCCGACTTCGCCGAGAACCCCCAGAACTACGACATCCCCGACTCGGTGATCGGCTTCATGGCCGGCGAACTCGGCGACCTGCCCGGAGGCTGGCCAGAGCCGTTCAGAACCAAGGTGCTGCAGGGCAAGACGGTCAACATCGGTGTCACCCCGGTCAGCGACGCCGACCAGGCCTTGCTCGCCGGCAGCTCAGCCGAACGCCGGCAGACCCTCAACCGCTTGCTCTTCCCCGGCCCCACCGCCACTTTCGAGCAGCAGCGTGAAGAATACGGCGACCTCTCCGTGGTCGACACGGCCGACTACCTGTACGGCCTCCAGCAGGGAGGCGAGCACGTCGTCGAGATATCGAAAGGTGTGCGACTCTTCGTCGGGCTCGAAGCCATCGGCGAGGTCGACGAAAAAGGCATGCGCACCGTCATGGCCATTCTCAATGGCCAACTCCGCCCCGTTTCGGTTCGCGACCAGAGCGTCAAAGTCACCATCACGCAAGCCGAGAAGGCCGACCCCGCTCGCCAGGGTCACGTCGCCGCGCCCTTCTCCGGCGTCGTCACCCTCAAGGTCGAAGAGGGTACGGTTGTAGCGGCCGGAGACGCCGTCGCCACCATCGAAGCTATGAAAATGGAGGCGGCCATCACCACCCCTGTTGGGGGAGTTGTGAAGCGTCTGGCCATTCCGCACACGCAGCAGGTTGAGGCCGGCGACCTTCTGGTCGTGGTCGAATAAGGAGAACCACCCCCGTGACAGTCCGCGAGATCCGCATTTTCGGTGACCCCGTGCTCAAGACCGTTTCAGACCCCATCGGCGAAATCGATGACAAAGTGCGGGGGCTGGTGGATGATCTGCTCGACTCGGTGCGGCTCCCGGGCCGCGCCGGGGTGGCGGCTGCTCAAATCGGGGTGAACCTGCGCGCGTTCAGCTATAACGTCGATGGCGAGATGGGCTACCTGCTGAATCCTCGCATCGTCGAGCTGTCGGGCGAGCCAGAGCTGGTCGACGAGGGGTGTCTCTCGGTGCCGTACCTCTGGTTCAAGACGCTTCGGTACCCGTATGCCCGTGCTGTCGGGCTCAACCTCGAGGGTGAAGAGGTCGAGGTGTCGGGCACCGGGGTCATGGCTCAGGCGCTGCAGCACGAGATCGACCATCTCGACGGGCTGCTGTACCTCGACCGTCTCGACAAGCCCACGCGGCGCGAGGCCATGCGGCAGGTTCGCGAGTCTGACTGGTTCTGAGGGCTGAGTTCGCTCGCATTCTTGGGTTCGGATTGGCGTCCCCGAAAAGTTTTTTGAGATTCTTTTCTGTGGGGGCCGATTTGGGCTCTATTTGTTGAGTGAATGTCAGTGGTTGGTGGTTGACTTGGGTCATGAACGAATCGCCCACCATCCCGCCTGCTGCTGA
>NZ_JASJXO010000032.1:0-43138 GCF_035018625.1 Subtercola sp. RTI3
AGATGTGTATAAGAGACAGACCCCCACCCATCGAGTGGGTGGGGCGCGGGAGGATACTTGAGGCATGACTTCGAGCACGAGCAACAACGACACCGGCACGAGCAACACCGGCACGAGCAACACCAGCACCCAGTGGCACCTTGTCTCCCGCCCCAGCGGCGAACCGACGGGCGAGAACGTCGTACGCGTCGCCGTCGACCTGCCCGAGCTCGGCGAGGGCGAGGTGCGCGTGGCCAACGAGTTTCTCTCGGTCGACCCGTACATGCGCGGCCGGATGAACGCGGGCCGGTCATACGTGCCCCCTTTCGAGCTCGGCGAGCCGATGACCGGTGCCGCCGTCGGCCGGGTGACCGCGTCGCGCTCCGAGCGGTTCGCCGTCGGCGACACCGTGCAGCACCAGCTCGGCTGGCGCGATGTGGCGCAGGGCCCCGAGCGGGAGTTCAGGGCGGCGCCGCCGGTGCCCGGGCATCCCCTCTCGGTGTACCTCGGAGCACTCGGCCTCACCGGCATCACCGCCTGGGTGGGCCTCACCCAGATAGCCAAGGTGAGGGAGGGCGACGTGGTGTTCGTCTCGGGCGCCGCCGGGGGAGTGGGCACGATGGTGGGCCAGATCGCCCGACTGAAGGGCGCCTCCCGCGTCATCGGCAGCGCGGGCACGGCGGCCAAACTCGAGCTATTGCAAGGCAAGTACGGCTTCGACGCCGTGTTCAACTACCGTGACGGCGATGTGGCCGGCCAGCTGAAGAACGCAGCTCCCGGCGGCATCGACGTCTATTTCGACAACGTGGGCGGCGACCACCTCGAGGCGGCACTGCGGGTCTTCAACGACGGCGGCCGAGCGGCGCTCTGCGGCTCGGTGGGCGGCTACAACTCGGTCGGCGACGACCCGGGCGTGCGGCACCTGACGAACATCATCACGCGTGGCCTCACGCTGCAGGGTTTCACCATGCCGAGCTACTACCACCTGGCGCCTGCCTTCGCGGCTGAGATGCAGCCGTGGTTGGCTGCCGGCGAGATCGTCTACGACGAGACCGTGGTGCACGGCATCGACCGCGCCTTCGAGGCGTTCCTCGGCATGATGCACGGTGAGAACGTAGGAAAAATGATCGTGGCCCCCTGACCTGCTGCGGGCACGAGACGTACGATAGGCCCATGAGCGAGCCGACCCTGCCGATGTTTCCGCTCGGGTCGGTACTGTTCCCCTTCATGCCCCTGCAGTTGCGGGTGTTCGAGGAGCGATATCTCACGATGCTGTCGCACATTCTCGAGCTCGACCCCGCCGAGTTCGGCGTCGTGCTCATCGAGCGCGGGCAGGAGGTGGGCGGCGGTGAGCAGCGTTTCAGCACCGGAACCGCGGCCCAGATCATCGAACTCGACACCGACGAGGGGTTCGTCACGCTGGTAGCCGTCGGTGAACGACGGGTGGTCGTCGGTGAGTGGCTCGCTGAAGACCCGTACCCCGCGGCCACGGTGCGCGAACTGCCCGAGCTGCAGTGGGATGCCGCACTCGAGTCGCTTCGCGACGACGCCGAGCTCGTGGTGCGCCGTACCCTTGCGCTCGCCGCCGAGTACAGCCTGCAGCAGTGGCCGCCCGACCTCGTTCTCTCAGAAGACCCGGTGGCGGCCGTCTGGCAACTCGCGGGAATCTCGCCCCTCGGCCCGATCGACCAGATCGCGCTGCTGCGTGCGGAGACCGCCGAGCAGCTGCTCACCGACCTGATCGAGTTCACGATCGCCGCAGAAGAAGCGCTGAACATCACCTGGCCCGACGAAGAAGTGTGAGGGTGTTCGCCCAGCCGCCAGTCCGCTGAGTGTCTGCCCGATCGGCCCTTCTGTGCCGGGTGCGGGCGGTTATCTTTAGACGTGCGAACTTACTCCCTCGACTCGCGGCGCCTGGTCGTCGTGGGGTTGTTGGCAGGTGTTCTCTTCGCCGGGGCACAGGCGGCCCCCGCCTTCGCGCACGACACCATCGAGTCGTCGACGCCGGCTGCGGGTGAAGTTGTGACGACTTCGCTGAGTGCGGTGAACATCACGTTCAGCGACGACCTGGCTTCGGTGGGTGGGGTGCAGAACGCGCTCATCCAGGTCACGGATGCCTCGGGCGGCCACCACGAATCCGGCTGCGTGACGACAGACGGTGCGGCAGCCAGCACGAGTGTCGCGCTGGGCGAAGCAGGGGTGTACTCGGTGCTCTGGCACGTGGTGTCATCTGACGGGCATCCGGTCGAAGGGGCGTTCACGTTCAGCTGGCAGCCGTCGGCCGTCACGATGGCAGCCCCCTCGCTTGCGGAGGCTCCAGGGTGCGGCGACGACTGGTCTGGCACGACCTCGAGCGCTGCAGCAGGTTCTCCTAGCGGCGCCAGCGGCACCGACCCGACCGGTTCGACAGGCTCCGACTCCGCTGGTTCGACTGGGTCTGCCTCAACCGGCGCCGCGGCCGGCAGTTCGGGTCAGTCTGCGCCGCTCGCGTCAGACGCGCCGGTACCCGCTGGCAGTGCGACCGCACTGCCGCAGCCGACCATGACCATTCTCTCGGCTGTTCCCGCCGAAGCGACCGACCACTCGAGCCTGGCTCTGCCGGTCGCGGTCGGGGTGGCCATTGGGGGCCTCGCAGCCCTCTCGGCCCTCGTCGTCTGGGTGACCCGGCGACTGCGCAATCACCACTTCAGCGGCCGGGGCCGCTAGGCTTGAGTTGCACTGCACAACTGAATACTGTTGGCCGTTAGGTCGGCGCGGGAGAGCCTGGCACCAGTCGCCGGGCACCGAAGGAGCAATTCTCTCCAATAATCTCTCAGGTTCGTGTACCGCGTTGAACTGGCCACTCTGAAAAGAAGCACGTCGCTTGAAGCGACGAGGCTCGCCCACGGTGAAAGCCGGTTCACCCTGCGGGTGGCCGGTGAAACTCTCAGGCACCATGACAGAGGGAGAGTTCTCGGGCTTCGTTTCGAAGCCTGTGACCTATCGCCGCCTGTCGCTCAACGTTGTTGTTGCACAGGTCGGCACCGATCAGGAGAACTCATGACCGCTGGCCCCCTCTTCTCGCCACTTCACGACGAACATGTCGCGGCAGGCGCGAGCTTCACCGATTTCGCGGGGTGGCAGATGCCGGTTCGGTACTCGAGCGATCTGACTGAACACCATGCCGTTCGCACGGCCGCCGGCCTGTTCGATCTGTCGCACATGGCCGAGATTCTCGTCTCCGGTATCGACGCCCCACGGTTTCTCGACTACGCCCTGGCGGGCAAGATCTCTGCCACCAAGCTCGGTCAGGCGAAGTACAGTCTGTTGCTCACCGAGCAGGGCGGCATCGTCGACGACCTCGTGGTCTATCGAACGGGTGACGAGCGTTTTCTGGTGGTCGCCAACGCCGGCAATCACGAGGCGGCCGTCGCCGCGCTGAGCGAGCGGGCCACGGGTTTCGACGTCGACGTTCGTGACGTGAGTGACGAGACCGCGCTGATCGCGGTTCAGGGCCCGCTGTCGCGGGGCATCGTCGAGGCGGTACTCGATGTCGAGCCGCTGCATGCCCTGCGGTACTACTGGTCGGTCGAGGCGCATTTCGGCGGGCATCCGGTACTCGTCGCACGAACCGGCTACACCGGTGAAGACGGTTTTGAGCTGTACATCGCGCCGAACGCCGCGCCCGAGCTGTGGGCCGCACTCGTCGATGCCGGTGAGTCTTCTGGAATGGTCGCCGCGGGCCTCGCCTCCCGCGACACTCTGCGGCTCGAGGCTGGCATGCCGCTCTACGGGCACGAACTCGGGCTCGAGACCAGGCCCGCAGACGCAGGGCTCGGCCGTGTGCCGAACTTCACGAAGGGCGAGTTCGTCGGCCGCACGGCCCTCGAGAGCACGCCGGAGCCCGGCGCCGGTGCCGGCACGACAGCCTCCCGCGTTCTGGTCGGCCTCATCGCCGAGGGCAAACGGGCCGCGCGCGCCGGCTACGAGCTGTTCGAGAGCGACGCGGCGAGTACACCGATCGGGGTCGTCACCAGCGGCATCCTGTCACCGACGCTCGGCGTGCCCATCGCGATGGCGTACGTCGACCCGGCCTTCGCCGGTGTCGACACCCCTCTGAGCATCGACATCCGCGGCAAGCGCCTCGCCTACCGCGTCACCGAGATTCCGTTCTACAGCAGAAAGCGAGACCTATCGTGACCGACTACTCCGACCTCAAGTTCACGGCGCAGCACGAGTGGGTTCGGTTCGAACCGGCCGCTGACGGCGCGGCGCCCACCGCCACCATCGGTATCACTTCGTACGCGGCCGACAAGCTGGGAGACGTGGTCTACGTCGACCTGCCCGACGCGGGAACCGTGATCGCCGATGGCGCCATCGTGGGTGAGATCGAGTCGACCAAGTCGGTCGGCGAGCTGTTCGCCCCCGTCGACGGCACGGTCGTCGAGAAGAACCCGGCCGTCGAAGACGCGCCTGAGCTGGTGAACAGCGACCCGTTCGGCGAGGGCTGGCTCATTCGGGTCGAGTTCACGGCGCTGCCCGAACTGCTCGACTACGCGGCATACCAGGCGTTGCTTGGCGACGAGGAGTCTGCACACTGATGAGCATTCCCTTTCAGGCCCGCCACATCGGCACCGACCAGGCCGCCCAGGCCGTCATGCTCGAGCGCCTCGGCTACACGTCGGTGACCGAACTGGTCGAGGCCGCTGTTCCGCCGTCGATTCTCGTCGATGCGAACGGGCCGGCCTCGATCATCCCACCGCCCGCCAGCGAGCGGGAGGTGTCGGCTGAGCTTCGAAAGCTCGCCGACCAGAACTCGGTCAAGCGCTCGATGATCGGGCTCGGCTACTACGACACCATCACGCCCGCCGTGATCAAGCGCAACGTCTTCGAGAACCCGAGCTGGTACACGGCGTACACGCCCTACCAACCCGAGATATCGCAGGGCCGGCTCGAAGCGCTCATCAACTTTCAGACGATGGTCGCCGAGCTCACTGGCCTCGTCACCTCGAACGCCTCGATGCTCGACGAGGGCACGGCCGTCGTCGAGGGCATGCTGCTCGCCCGGCGCGCCAGCAAGTCGCCCACCTCGCCGTTCATCGTCGATGCGGATGCCCTGCCGCAGACCAAGGCACTGCTCGCGTCGCGCGCCGAAGCTGTAGGCATCGACCTCGTCGAGATCGACCTCGCAGCGGCCGACCCAGAGGGCCTGCCCGACGCGTTCGGCGTCTTCATTCAGTACCCCGGGGCTTCGGGGCGCATCTGGAACCCGGCCGAGGTCATCGCGAAGGTGCACGCCGGGGGAGGGCTGGCCGTTGTGGCGGCCGACCTGCTCGCGCTCACCCTGGTCACCTCCCCGGGCGAGCTCGGTGCCGACGTCGCAGTGGGCACCAGCCAGCGGTTCGGTGTGCCCATGGGCTTCGGCGGGCCCCACGCGGGCTATATGGCGGTGCGCAAGGGGCTCGAGCGCCAGCTTCCCGGCCGGCTCGTCGGCGTGAGCGTCGACGCGGTGGGCAACCGCGCCTACCGTCTCAGCCTGCAGGCCCGCGAGCAGCACATCCGCCGCGAGAAGGCGACCTCGAACATCTGCACGGCTCAGGTTCTGCTCGCCGTCATGGCCGGCATGTACGCGGTCTACCACGGCCCCGAGGGGCTGAAGGCCATCGCCCGGCAGACGGCCTCCTGGGCCGCCGAGCTCGCCCGGCTGCTCGAGGGCGGCGGCTTCACCCCGGTGCACGACGAGTTCTTCGACACCGTTCAGGTGCGAGTGGCCGAGGCGGGGGCATCCGCAGTCGTGGCACGCGCACGGGAGCTCGGCGTCAACCTGCTGCTCGTCGACGAGTCGATCGTGGGCGTCTCGGTCGACGAGACCACCACTGCCGACGACATCGCCCGGGTTGCGCAGGCGTTCGGTGTTGCTGCGTCGCCGGGTGCCGTTGTCGGCGATAGAGCCCCTGCCGGCGCAGCCTTCGGCATCACCGCGTCGCCGGGCCAGGCACCCGATGAATCGCTCACGCGCCTGCCTGCCGCGCTTCGGCGCACCAGCGAGTACCTCACGCACCCGGTCTTCAACACGCACCGCTCGGAGACGAGCATGATGCGCTATCTGAAGCGGCTCGCCGATTACGACTACGCGCTTGACCGCGGCATGATTCCGCTCGGGTCGTGCACCATGAAGCTGAACGCGGCTACCGAGATGGAGGCTGTCAGCTGGCCCGAGTTCGCCGGGCTGCATCCGTTCGCCCCGCGCGACGACGTCGAGGGGTACCTCACCCTCATCGACCAGCTCGAGGCGTGGCTCACCGACGTGACCGGGTACGACTCGGTTTCGCTGCAGCCCAACGCCGGCAGCCAGGGCGAACTCGCGGGCCTGCTGGCCATCCGCGGCTACCACCGCTCGCGGGGCGACGATGCTCGAACGGTGTGCCTCATCCCCTCGAGCGCCCACGGCACGAACGCCGCCTCGGCCGTTCTGGCGGGCATGAAGGTCGTCGTCGTCGCGTGCGACGAACTCGGCAATGTCGACGTGAATGACCTGCGAGCCAAAATCGCCGAACACTCGGCCACGCTCGCGGCCCTGATGATCACCTACCCGTCGACCCACGGGGTGTACGAGCACGACGTGGTCGACATCTGCCGGCTGGTGCACGAGGCCGGGGGCCAGGTCTACGTCGACGGCGCGAACCTCAACGCCGTTCTCGGGTTCGCGCGGTTCGGTGAGTTCGGCGGAGACGTCTCGCACCTGAACCTGCACAAGACGTTCTGCATCCCGCACGGCGGCGGCGGGCCCGGTGTCGGGCCGGTGGCCGCGAAGGCGCACCTCGCGCCCTTCTTGCCCGGGCACGCGTTCGCCCAGAACGCCGAGCATCCCGCCAGGGGCGGCTCGAGTGTGGTGCACGGCGGCGGGGCCGTGTCGGCTGCACCGTACGGCAGTTCGAGCATCCTGCCGATCAGCTGGGCGTACGTTCGCATGATGGGCGCCGAGGGCCTGAAAGACGCCACGGCTGCGGCGGTGCTCGCGGCGAACTACGTCGCGGCCCGGCTGCGCGAGCACTTCCCCGTGCTGTACGCGGGCGACAACGGTCTGGTGGCGCACGAGTGCATTCTCGACCTGCGGCCGTTGCGCGAGGCCACCGGCATCACGGTCGACGATGTGGCGAAGCGACTCGTCGACTACGGGTTCCACTCGCCGACCATGAGCTTCCCGGTCGCGGGCACACTGATGGTCGAACCGACCGAGAGCGAAGACCTGGCCGAGATCGACAGGTTCATCGACGCGATGATCGCGATCAAGGCCGAGGCCGACGCCGTCGCTGCCGGGCAGTGGCCGGCAGACGACAATCCGCTCGTGCACGCCCCGCACACGGCCGAATCGGTGGTGGTGGGCGACTGGATGCACTCCTACAGCCGCGAGACCGCTGTGTACCCCGTCAGCAGCCTGGTGCGGAGCAAGTACTGGCCGCCCGTGCGGCGCATCGACCAGGCCTACGGCGACCGTAACCTGTTCTGCGCGTGCCCACCGCCGGAGGCCTTCGAATAAAACGCAAACGAGAAAAAATCATTCCTCTATCATTGAGTGTGATGACTCGACACTCTCGCCGCACCAGGCGCACCACACTGTTCGCCGGCATCGCCGCCGCGTTTGTTCTCGTGCTGTTCGGGGGCGCGCCCGCTTTCGCGGCGGGCGCGCTGGCTGGGCCGATGCTGGCCGACCCCGTCTATTCGCACGACGGCTGCATCATCAACCGCAGCGCCAACGGGCCGGTTGCCGGCGGCAGCCAGTGCCCTGGTGTCGACCTGAGCGGGCAGCACCTGGCGCAGTCCGACTTCGACGGGGCGAACCTCACCGGTACGAACTTCGCGAAAGCCGACGTTCAGGCGTCGACATTCGCGGGGGCCGTCATCACGGGGGCCGACTTCAGCGGCACACGCATCGTGGGGGCCGATTTCACCGGCGCGGGCATCCTGCCGCCCACCGTCGACGCCGTGGCCGCCACGACGGCGGGCACGGCCGTGAGCCTCACGCCCGTGCTGCCGAAAGGCCTCACCATGACAGGCTGCAGCATCGCGGGGGAGCAGGTCGATGCAACCGCGGTGTTCCCCCTCGGCCAGACCGGTCTGGTTTGTTCGTTCGCTTCGTCGAGGCCGAACGAGGTGGCCACGGTACTCGTGAAGATCTCGGTGACCAATACCGCCACGAGCGCGCCTCCCGTACCGGTATTCACGCCCCAGCCGAGCGCCACCTCGGCGTCGGCCCCCGCCGCACAGGGGCCCAGTATGCAGACGCTCTCGCTGCTGCTCGTGGGCGCGGCGGCGGTCATCGTGCTGGGCGTGGTGGCGCTGGTGGTACGGGGAGTGCGCGGCAAGCGCGACTGAACCTACGACGCCGTTGAACCTACGACGCCGTGAACAGGCCGGGCAGCAGGGCCACGGCGAGCCCGTAGCCGACGAACGACGCGATGTCGAGAATCCAGTGCGTGATCACCAGCGGAACCGTGCGGCCCCAGCGCGTGTAGAGCCAGCCGAACAGCACCCCCATGGCGAAGTTGCCCACGAACGGCCCAAAGCCCTGGTAGAGGTGGTAGCTGCCCCGGAGGGCCGCTGTGCTGGCGATGATGACCCATTTGTGCCAGCCGAGCCGGCCGAGGCGCTCGAAGAGAAACCCGACAACGATGAGTTCTTCGGTGAGTGCCGCCCGCAGGGCCGACAGAATGAGCACCGGAATCGTGAACCAGTACGTGCTCTCGGGCTGCGTCGTCACGTTCACCGTGATGCCCACGGCACGGCCGAGCAGGTAGAACGCGAGGCCCGGCACGCCGATGACGACCACCAGCAGCAGCCCGCGGCGGAGGTCGCAGAGAGGCTGGCTGGCGGTGAAGCCGAGGCGGGCGAACGGGTTGCTGCCCGAGAGCTTCAGTAGGTAGAACGCCAGCACCACCGGGAGAATCGCGAAGAAGATGCCGAGCAGTTGATAGGTGAGATCGAACCCGGCACGGTCGCTCAGGTCGCCATTCAGCGCGGTCGACTGGGAGCCGAGAGGTTTGGCGCGGGTCAGTAGATCGATGAGCTGAACGACCGCGTAGACCGCTGATGCGCCCAGCGACAGACCGAGCACGATGAAGATTTCGAAGCCCACCTGGCCACGGCTCATCGGCTGCTCTGCGAGTGATGCAGAGGTCGGTGAGGGGGTCTCGGTCATGGCGCTGCTTTCTTGCGTTGAAACTTATGAATGCACAAAGATTGTGCATAGAGCACAACAATTCGGTGATTTTAGTTTCTAGTATGTAACTTTTTTCACACGCATTTGGTGAAGCACTGCGCCCCCTTTTAGGGTACTCCGTAGTCATCGTGCGTTCCGATCATCTCGGCGTGCGCGATTTGCGGTGCTTTCACACGCGTCGCGAGCGACACATTCGATTCGATTTCCCGGCCACAAGTCGTGATTTTGATTTGCCCAGTTTGCACAGGAGGAAACCTTGAAAATCAGACGTATTGGAGTGGGCGCAGTCGCCCTGGCCGCAGCCAGCGCACTCGTACTCACCGGATGCTCGTCAGGCAGCAGCACACCTGCGAGCAGCGCGAACACCACTGCCATCATCACGACCAACGGCTCTGAGCCCCAGAACCCGCTGATTCCCACCAACACCAACGAGACCGGTGGCGGCAAGATCGTCGACTCCATCTTCGCTGGGCTTGTGTACTACGACGCAACCGGCAAGCCGATCAACGACATGGCCGACTCGATCACCACGAACGACTCGCAGACCTACACGATCAAGATCAAGGCCAACCAGACGTTCAGCGACGGCGAAGCGGTCGACGCGAAGTCGTTCGTCGACGCCTGGCAGTACGGCGCCCTGACCAGCAACGCCCAGGTCAACCAGTCGTTCTTCGCCCCGATCGAGGGCTACAACGACGCGGCGAGCAGCCCCCTCACCGGCCTCACCGTCGTCGACGCCACGACCTTCACCGTGAAGCTCTCGGCTCCGCAGTCAGACTTCCCGCTGCAGCTCGGCTACACGGCGTTCGACCCGTTGCCGGCCAACGCATTCAAAGACATGACCGCGTTCGGCCAGAACCCGATCGGCAACGGCCCGTACAAGCTGGCTTCTGCATCGGCATGGCAGCACAACGTGCAGATCGATCTCGTTCCGAACACCACCTACACCGGTGGTCGCAAGCCTCAGAACGGTGGGGTGACCTTCAAGTTCTACGCTCAGGCCGACGCCGCGTACTCCGACCTGCAGGCCAACAACGTCGACGTGATCGACGAGATCCCCGACTCGGCCATCTCGACGTTCACGAACGACCTTGGTTCGCGTGCGATCAACCAGCCTTCAGCCGTGTTCCAGTCGTTCACCATCGGTACCTCGGCTCCGCACTTCCAGGGTGCAGAAGGCCTGCTCCGCCGCCAGGCGATCTCTGAAGCCATCGACCGCCCCACGATCACCAAGGTGATCTTCAACGGCACGCGCACCCCGGCGAAAGACTTCACGTCGCCCGTGCTCGATGGTTACACCGACTCGCTCAGCAACAACTCGGTGCTGACCTACAACGCTGACGACGCGAAGAAGCTGTGGGCCAAGGCTGACGCCATCTCGCCGTGGTCAGGTACGTTCCAGCTCGCCTACAACGCCGATGGGCCTCACCAGGCCTGGGTCGACGCCGTGGCGAACAGCGTCAAGAACGTTCTCGGCATCGACGCAGCGGGCGCGCCCACTCCGACCTTCGCCCAGTTCCGTTCGCTGGTCACAGACAAGACCAAGCCGATCGAGACCGCGTTCCGCACCGGATGGCAGGCCGACTACCCGGCGGTCAGCGACTTCCTCACGCCCCTCTACGCGACCGGTGCCAGCTCCAACGACGGTCACTTCAGCGACCCGGCCGTTGACGCCCTCTTCAAGAAGGCCGCTTCAGAGACCAAGACAGACGCAGCGATCAAGGACTACCAAGACGCTCAGGTCATCCTGCTCAAAGACCTGCCGGCGATTCCGCTCTGGTACGCGAACGTGACGGGCGGCTACGCCACGGGCGTGTCGAACGTTCAGTTCGGCTGGAACTCAGTTCCGCTGTACTACGCGATCACCAAGGGCTAGTCTCTCCCGCCAACCGAAAGGGGCGGCAGCTTCACGCTGTCGCCCCTTTTGGTTTGACTCTCGATAAGGTCTACTTACCCGTATGCGCACTTACCTCTCGTCTCGAGGCTGAACTTCTATGGCCGGATATATTCTCAGGCGCCTGTTGCAGGCAATTCCCGTTTTCTTCGGAACAACGTTTCTCATCTACTTCATGGTCTTCGCAATGCCGGGAGACCCGATCCTCGCCCTGTTCGGCGACAAGACACCCAGCCCGGCGCTCGTCGCCCAGCTCCGTGCGCAGTACCACCTCGATCAGCCCTTCATCGTTCAGTACCTGATCTACATCGGCGGAATCTTCCAGGGCAACTTCGGAATCTCGTACTCGGGCCAGCCCGTCGGCGACATCCTGCTCCGCACGTTCCCCGTCACCCTTCGGCTCGCTGTGATCGCGCTGTTCTTCGAGACGGTGTTCGGCATCGTCGTCGGCCTGATCTCGGGCCTTCGCAAAGGCAAGCTCTTCGATGCGTCGTCGCTCGTCGTCAGCCTCATCCTGATCTCGCTGCCGATCTTCGTGATCGCCTTCGTGGGGCAGTATGTGTTCGGGGTGCAGCTCGGCTGGGCCAGAACGACCGTCGGAACCGGAGCGCCGGTGCAAGACCTGATCCTGCCGGCGCTCGTGCTGGCGAGCATCAGTTTCGCGCAGATCGTGCGCCTGACTCGGTCATCGGTGATCGAGACGTCGGGGCTCGACTTCGTTCGTACGGCGTACAGCAAGGGCCTCAGCCGCAATCGCATCGTTCCGGTGCACATCTTGCGCAACTCTCTGATTCCCGTCGTCACCTATCTGGCCACCGACTTCGGTGTTCTGCTGGTCGGGGCAACGGTCACAGAGGGCATCTTCAACGTTCCGGGCGTCGGCAACACGCTCTACCAGGCGATCATCCGCAGCGAAGGCCCCACGGTCGTCTCGTTCGTCACCGTGATGGTGTTGCTCTACCTCATCGTCAACCTCATTGTCGATCTGCTCTACGGCTTGCTCGACCCAAGGATCCGCTATGTCAAATGACCTTTTCGAACACCCCGTGACCGCCTCCGAGCCCGGGGCCTCGCACTTCGTAGCGCCGCTCGAAGAGACGCCTCTCGTCGCCATCGACGTCGTCAACGTCGCCGACAAGCCCAGCAACCTCTGGATCGATGCCTGGCGTGACGCCCGGCGCCGCCCCACGTTCTGGGTTTCGGGTGCCCTGATCATTCTCGTCGTGGTCGTCGCGCTCTTTCCGTGGCTGTTCACGAGTGTGCTGCCCAACAACGACTGCCAGTTGCTCAACAGCAACGGAGGGCCCACCGCCGGGCATCCACTCGGCTTCACGAAGCAGGGCTGCGACGTCTACTCGCGCATCATCAACGGCACTTCGACGTCGCTGTCGGTCGGCATCATCGTCATCGTTCTGACCACCGTGCTCGGTCTGGTGTTCGGAGCCTTCGCCGGGTTCTACGGCGGAGTCGTCGACGCCGTGCTCTCGCGCATCGGTGACATCTTCTTCTCGATTCCCTACATCCTGGCCGCCGTGGTCATCATGTCGGTGCTCGTCAACTACCGCAGCGTCTGGACCATCTCACTCGCCATCGGGCTCTTCGCCTGGCCGGCGACTGCGCGCGTGCTTCGAGCAGAGATACTCCGCGTCAAGAACGCCGACTTCGTGATGGCATCCGAGGCCCTCGGGGTCTCGAGCCTTCGTATTCTGCTTCGACACGTCTTGCCGAACTCCATCGCCCCGGTGATCGCCATCACGACCATCTCCCTCGCCGCAGCGATCGTCGCCGAAGCCACCCTGTCGTTCCTGGGTGTCGGTCTCGGCAGCTCGATCATGTCGTGGGGCAACGACATCAACCAGGCCCAGCGTGACCTCCGCACCAACCCGCAGACGTTGATCTACCCGTCGCTTGCTCTGTCGATCACAGTTTTTGCGTTCATCCTCATGGGTGAAGTGATTCGAGACGCACTCGACCCGAAAGCGAGAGCCCTTCGATGAGTACCCCTTCTCCCAGAACGCCTGGTTCCTCCGGTACGGATGCCCGGGTGCCACTGCTTCAGATCACGAACCTGCAGGTCGGTTTCCAGACGCAGAGCGGTGTCATTCCGGCGGTGCGCGGGGCGAACATCACGCTGCACGCCGGTGAGACGTTGGCCATCGTCGGCGAGTCGGGGTCAGGCAAGTCGACCACCGCGCACGCCATCATCAACCTGCTGCCCGGCTCCGGCAAGATCATGGGCGGCCAGATTCTCTTCGACGGCCAAGACCTCACGAAGCTCTCCCAGAAGCAGATGCAGGAGGTGCGGGGCAAGCTCATCGGTTTTGTGCCGCAAGACCCGATGTCGAACCTCAACCCGGTGTGGAGCGTCGGTTTTCAGGTGCAGGAGGCCATCAGGGCCAACGGCATCGCACAAGGCCGGGCCGACGTGAAGAAGCACGCGATCCAGGTGTTGAAAGAAGCCGGCCTCGGTGACGCAGAGAAGCGCCTGAAGCAGTTTCCACACCAGTTCTCCGGCGGAATGCGCCAGCGAGTGCTCATCGGTATCGGTCTCTCGTCGAGGCCCAAGCTGCTCATCGCCGATGAGCCCACGTCTGCTCTCGACGTGACGGTGCAGCGCACCATTCTCGACAACCTCGAGAAGCTGACCCGTGACACGGGTACCGCGCTGCTGTTCATCACCCACGATCTGGGTCTGGCCGCCGAGCGCGCCGAGCACCTCGTGGTGATGTACAAGGGCCAGGTTGTGGAGTCGGGCCCGTCGAAGGAGATTCTGGCGAACCCGCTGCATCCCTACACTCAGCGCCTCGTTGCCGCGGCTCCGAGCCTCGCCTCGCGGCGCATCCAGTCGTCGGCCCACAAGCTCACCGAGCTCGACTACTCGGCCACCGGTGTGACCGAGGGTCTCGACCTCATCGAGACGGCAGAGGCGCGGGCCGGCCAGCTGGCAGCTGCGCCCAAGCGCGAAGACGCCATCGTCGTCGAGCACCTCACCAAGGTCTATAAGATCCGCGGCAACAAAGAGGCGTTCACGGCCGTCGACGACGTGTCGTTCAGTATTCAGCGCGGTACCACAACGGCGCTGGTGGGGGAGTCCGGCTCTGGCAAGTCGACTGTGGCGAAGATGCTGCTGCGGCTCGAAGACGCCACGCACGGCGAGATCCGCATCGACGGAACGAACACGGCACCTATGAAGGGTAAAGCTCTGCTCGACCTTCGCCGCAAGATGCAGCCGGTCTTCCAAGACCCCTACGGTTCGCTCGATCCGCTGCGTAACATCGGCAACACCATCGGTGAACCGCTGAACACGCACAAGGTGGGCGACAAGAAGTCGCGCCGCGACCGCGTGTTCGAGCTTCTCGAACAGGTCTCACTGCCGCGGGCCCTGGCCAGCCGGTACCCGAACGAACTCTCCGGGGGGCAGCGCCAGCGCGTTGCCATCGCCCGTGCGCTCGCGCTGAAGCCCGACATCGTCATTCTCGACGAGGCTGTCTCGGCTCTCGACGTGCTCGTTCAGGCTCAGATTCTGCAGCTGCTGTCAGACCTTCAGACCGAACTCGACCTCACGTATCTCTTCATCACACACGACCTCGCGGTCGTGCGGGTGATCGCCGACAACGTCTGTGTCATGCAGCGCGGCAAGATCGTTGAGACCGCTACGACCGATGAGGTGTTCGACAACCCGCGTATGGAATACACTAAAGAGTTGCTGAATGCGATTCCCGGGGCTGGTATTGCTCTGGGGGTCTAAGTTTTGCGTCGGCAACCCGGGCGTAGCCGCCCCCACCCGTTTATTTCGTCGGGCTCGCCTACAGATTGAGTCCGCATTACTTTGAGGACGATCATCCATGGCGTCAGCCACCCGCGATGACCTACGTAACGTAGCGATTGTTGCCCACGTCGACCACGGCAAGACCACTCTTGTCGACGCGATGCTCAAGCAGACCAACTCGTTCGACGCCCACTTTGAGGGCGAAGACCGCATGATGGACTCGAATGACCTTGAACGCGAAAAGGGCATCACGATCCTCGCGAAGAACACCTCGGTGCTCTACAGCGGCAAGCACGCCGATGGCAAGTCCATTGTCATCAACGTCATCGACACTCCGGGCCACGCCGACTTCGGTGGTGAGGTCGAGCGCGGCCTCTCCATGGTCGACGGTGTCGTTCTGCTCGTCGATGCGTCTGAGGGCCCGCTGCCGCAGACGCGTTTCGTGCTGCGCAAGGCGCTCGAGGCGAACCTTCCGGTCATCCTGCTGGTCAACAAGACCGACCGGCCGGATGCCCGCATCGACGAGGTCATCGCAGAGTCGCAAGATCTTCTGCTCGGCCTTGCGAGCGACATGTCTGACGACCACCCCGACCTCGACCTCGACAAGGTGCTCGACGTGCCGATCGTCTATGCCTCCGGGCGTAACGGTGCCGCGTCGAACAACAAGCCCGAGAACGGCACGCTGCCCGACAACGACGACCTCGAGCCGCTCTTCGAAGCGATCTTGAAGCACGTTCCGGCTCCCACCTACGACGACGATCTGCCCCTGCAGGCGCACGTCACCAACCTCGACGCGTCGCCG
The DNA here is from genome assembly GCF_035018625.1 of Subtercola sp. RTI3. Taxonomy (NCBI): domain Bacteria; kingdom Bacillati; phylum Actinomycetota; class Actinomycetes; order Micrococcales; family Microbacteriaceae; genus Subtercola; species Subtercola sp. RTI3. The sequence goes on from NZ_JASJXO010000032.1 coordinate 15,644, forward strand.
TTCCTCGGCCGCCTCGCGTTGCTGCGCATCTTCAACGGTCACATCAAAAAGGGCCAGCAGGTCGCCTGGGTTCGCCACGACGGTTCGGTTCAGAACGTCAAGCTCACCGAACTGTTGATCACGAAGGCGCTCACGCGCTTCCCGACCGAGACGGCTGGCCCCGGCGACATCGTGGCCATCGCGGGGATCGACGAGATCACCATCGGAGACACCATCAGCGACCCCGACGATGTTCGGCCGCTGCCGATCATCACGGTCGACGACCCCGCCATCTCGATGACCATCGGTACCAACACCTCGCCGATGATCGGCCGCACCAAGGGCTCGAAGGTCACGGCCCGTATGGTGAAAGACCGCCTCGACCGCGAGCTGGTCGGTAACGTCTCGCTGAAGGTCGTCGACATCGGTCGCCCCGACGCGTGGGAGGTGCAGGGTCGTGGAGAACTGGCTCTCGCCATCCTCGTCGAGCAGATGCGCCGCGAGGGCTTCGAGCTCACCGTCGGCAAGCCGCAGGTGGTCACCAAGCAGGTCAATGGCAAGACGCATGAGCCGTTCGAGCACCTGACCGTCGATGCGCCCGAAGAGTTCCTCGGTGCCATCACCCAGCTTCTCGCTTCCCGCAAGGGCATGATGGAGACCATGCAGAACCACGGCACCGGCTGGGTTCGCATGGAGTTCATCGTTCCGTCGCGTGGGCTCATCGGTTTCCGCACCGAGTTCCTCACCACCACGCGTGGTACCGGTATCGCCAACGCCATCTCACACGGCTACGCTCCGTGGGCCGGCGCCATCGTCACCCGCAACAACGGGTCGATCGTGGCCGACCGCTCGGGTGTCGTCACGCCGTTCGCCATCGTGAACCTGCAGGAGCGCATGTCGTTCTTCGTGGAGCCCACCCAAGAGGTGTACGAAGGCATGGTCATCGGCGAGAACTCGCGCGCCGACGACATGGACGTCAACATCACCAAAGAGAAGCAACTGACCAACATGCGCCAGTCCACTTCTGACACGTTCGAGCGCATGACGCCGTCGCGCAAGCTGACACTTGAAGAGTCGCTCGAATTCGCTCGCGAAGACGAGTGCGTCGAGGTCACGCCCGAATGGGTTCGCATCCGCAAGGTCGAGCTCTCCGCGCAGGCTCGCCAGCGGAGCGCGTCGCGCGTCAAGTCGCAGAACGCGAACGCGTAGCGCGTCCCGCCCCGCTTCACCAGACCCCCGCCCCACGCGCTTCGGCTCGTGCGGCGGGGGTCTGTCGTTGTACAGGCCCGGCCGGCGTGATAGCTGAGCAGTTGTCACGTGCAGACGCGCGGCGTAGAATGAGTGAGTGATTCTCAGTAAACGTCGGCCTAAGGGGCCGAAATGTGTTCGCACGCCGATCGCGCGTGCTCATCGGCTGAACGTCGGGTCGGCCCTCGGGCTCGGCCTGGCGCCGTTGGTTCTGACCGGATGCGCGGTGCTGCCGTCAGCGTCAGCGCCGGGTGCAGCGATTCCCAGTGCCGCTGCCGCCGTAGCCGCTATCGACGCTCAGCTCACTGCCGCGGGCTTCGTGGCCAGTGATCTGAACTCCCAGGGCAATCGGTTCGGTACCTTCGACGGAACAGCGTTCGATGTGGTCGGCGCGCAGGCGACTGGCTACGTTCGAGGTGCCTACTCTGTCATGGTCGGCGTCGGCACTGACGACAAGGGCAACACCGACGCGGTCTACTTCATCGACAAGGCCTCGTCGTGAGCGCCTCTAGGCAGGGCCGCCTGCGCGGACCCGCCCGCCGCCGCGCCCACATCGTTCTCTCGGTGCTGGCTGCGCTGGTGACGGCCGGGGTTGCGACCGGGTGTTCAAACCCGATCAACAGCATCGTCGGGCTCACATCGGGCGGACACGTGAGCGTGGGGGCGTTGCCCGGCAACTTTCCCTCCGACATTCCCATCGCCGACGGCAAGATCCTCGCCGGTACAACCGACTCCGATGACGTCGAGACCGATTGGGTGATCGCGGTGGTGCTCCCGAACGCCACCGATGCCGACGCCGTCGTGAGCCAGCTCACCGGGGCCGGGTTCACCGAGTCCGACCTCAACAGTGCCGGCAATCGCTTCGGCACGTTCGACGGCAAACAGTTCGACATCGTGGGCGGCGCCGGCCTCGGCTTCACGCGCGGCGACGACCAGATCATCCTCGTGATCGGCGTCGACCACCAGCACCGCACCATCGCCGCGTACGAGGTCACCCGGTACGCCCCCTCGGCAAGCGACCCTGCCGCGCCTGCCGCTGCCGGGTGAGTCAGTCGACCGCCGGGTGATTCAGTAGGAGGCGGGTGCGTCAGTCGGCGTCGGCGTAGCTGGCGACGATGGAGACGTCGAGCGGAACGTCAAGGGGGAACGCGCCGAAGAGCAGGCGGGTGGCGGCTGAGGCCGAGTCGCGGAGAGCATCCGCCACCGCGTCGGCGAGTTCAGCGGGGGCGTGCACGATGAGTTCGTCGTGCAGGAAGAACACGAGGTGCGGGGCGTGAGTGAACGGCTTGGCGGCCCGGCCCGCAGTGGTCGTGGGAGCTGAGACGGGTCGGCCCGACGGTGGCACGTCAACGACGGGTGGTGTCGGCCGGGCCTGCGACGGGCCAGACGGGACAGACGTGCCAGACGTGCCAGACGGGCCAGACGGGGGCCTCGGGGGAGTTCGCGGAGTGCTGGTTGACGGCGGTGCCGTTACGGCAGGGGCTGGGGCTACGACGGGAGCGGGCTCGGAGTGGAGGGCGACCGGGCGAACGCTCGCGCCGGAGGAGCGCAGCTCGGCGAGGCGCCTGGCCATGTCGGCAACCGGGTCGGCGGCCTTGAAGGGAGAGGGGGCGGCGATGCGACGCTCGCGTTCGGTGATCTCCGCTTCGACGGCCGCCCGGCGCGCCGATTCGAGCGCCTTCGCGGCAGCGGCAGCGGCGACAGGGTCGAGCGAAGCGGCAGAGTTGTCGCCGGTGAGCAGTTCGAGCGCGTGGGTGACGGCGTCGTCGCTGCCCGCAGCTGCAGTCGGGGCCGTGGAGATGCCGTCGAGCGAGGGGTCGGCGTGTGGTGTGGTGGCGTCGAGCGAAGGGACGGCATCCGGGGCTGCATCGTCGAACGAAAGCTCGGCATCCTGCGCCGCGTCGGCGAGGGGCGCATCATCGAGCAGTGGCTCGTCGAGCGCCGCGTCGTCTGCGGGCGCAAGGTCGGCGAGCCGTCGCCGCAGGTCTGCCATCCAGCAGAGCGCCCAGTCGGCGGCGCTCGCCTGCACGACGAAGTTGCGCGTGAAGCGGCCCCAGTCGCGAGCCTGCTGGCGGGCGAACTGCTGGGCGCGCTCGTTGGGGGTACCCTCCGAAGCCCGCGCCTGGGCCTCCCACCATTCCTCGTTGGGGCGCGGTGCGCTGCGCCCCAATCGCGACGTCACGACTTCGCCCCGTTCGCCGGCACGGGCGGCGTCTTCGACATAACGCAAAGCGGTGGGAAACGCGCGGGCCAGCCGCGGCAAGAGTCGCCCGCTCTCACCGGTGGTGGCACCATACATGGCTCCGAGCATCGCAACTTTGGCCTGCGCGCGGGTTTCGAGTGCGCCCGCCGAGACGATTCCGGCGTAGAGGTCGGTGCCCCGGCCGGCCGCCGCCATGACGGTGTCGCCCGACACGCCCGCGAGGATGCGCGGCTCGAGTTGGGCGGCATCGGCCACCACGAGCACCCATCCGTCGTCGGCAGTGACCGCGCGCCGAACCTGCTTGGGCAACTGCAGCGCCCCGCCCCCGCGGGTGGCCCAGCGCCCCGACACCACGCCGCCCGGAACGTAGTCGGGTGAGAATCGACCATTGGTGACCCAGGAGGCCATCCATGACCATCCGTTCGCACTGAGCAGGCGCGAGAGTTTCTTGTATTCGAGCAGGGGCGCGATGACCGGATGCTCGATCGACTGCAACTCGTACGACCGGGTGGTGGTGACCATCAGCCCGGCAAAACGCAGCGCCCGCAACAGGTCGGCGGGGGAGTCGGGGTTCAGCTGGGGCGTGCCGAGCGCGGCGCGCACCGCGACGGCGAGCTGTTCGAGGCGAGCAGGGCGAAGCCCCGGTGCGACCTGTTCGCCGAGCAGTTCGGTCAGCAGCGCGTCGTGCACGTCTTCGCGCCACGGCAGCCCGGCGTGCGACATTTCAGCCGCGATGAGTGCGCCGGCCGACTCAGCGGCGAGCAGCAGCCGCAGCCGGTTGGGTTCGGTGGCGGTACGGATGGCATCGAGTTGCAGCCTGAACTCCGCCACCAGCCGGTTCACTTCGGCCGCGCCCACGGCGTCGGGTTCCTGCCCAGAATCGCCGACCCCTCCGCCGCCGCCGCTCAGAACGCCGCCCGCCTGCGGCACAGCCCCACCAATGCCGTCGAACAGCGCCGTCTGCCCGGCCCGGCTGCTCGCCGAGCCAGGCACACCATCGCTCGGCATGAGCGGAGCATCCCACGCCGAGCGCGGCCCCGCAGCCAACGCAGACGCGGCCGTGAGGCTCGACGCCCGCAGAATGGCGTGTGTCAGCCGCAGGTCATGGCAACGTTCGACCCGAACTCCGTGCGCCAGCAGGCCCGGGTACCGGATGCCCGTGTCGGCCCACACCCAACGCGGGCGTTCGAGCTCCAGTGCTTCGACCGCGCCCGCGAGCTCTGCCTCTTCGTACGTCTCGCTCGGCTGCTCGGGGTCGTTCTCGCCGCTGTCGGTGAGATAGGTGAGGGTGAAGACGCCGCGGGGGGATTCGGAGAGAACGACGTACACAGCGTCTATTCTCCCCGACGAGGGCCGCACCGCGCGCACGCGGGCCGGGGCGTTGCGAGACCTGAGCGCCAGCTTCGAACTCGGATGAGCGCGAATTCTGGTTAGCACAGCCGAACCTTACTAAGTGTAGGCTTACCTTTGTTCGGCCGATTCAGGCGTTCTCATCACAACCGTCCCGCGGCACCTCTGCGGGCACCCACCGCTGGAGCTTCTTCGTGCTTGCAACGTTCGTCATCGGCCTTCGTGAAGGCCTCGAGGCGGCGCTCATCGTTGGAATCATCGCGGCCTTTCTGAAGCGCAACGGCCACTCGCTGAAGTCGATGTGGATCGGCGTCATCGCCGCCATGGTGCTCTCGGTTGCCGTCGGCGCGATTCTCGAGGTCATCTCGGTGGGCCTACCCCAGGCTGAGCAAGAGGGCATGGAATCGATCATCGGCGCCGTGGCCGTGGTCATGGTCACCGCCATGATCGTGTGGATGAGCAAGCACGCCCGCACCATGCGCCGCGAACTCGAGTCGACCGCCACCGAAGCCATCAAGAACGGTTCGGTTCTCGCGCTGGCCGGCATGGCCTTCCTCGCGGTGCTGCGCGAGGGCTTCGAGACCTCCGTCTTCATGCTGGCGGCGTTCCAATCGTCGGTGAGCCCGCTGACCGCAGGCCTCGGCGCTCTCCTCGGCCTGCTGCTCGCTGTTCTGATCGGCTACGGCATCTACCGCGGCGGTGTGCGGCTGAACCTCGGCAAGTTCTTCACCGTCACGGGTGTCTTCCTGGTGTTCGTCGCGGCCGGCCTCGTGATGAGCGCCCTCCGCACGGCTCATGAAGCCGGCTGGATCGTCGTCGGCCAGAACACCACCGTCGACCTGGCCTGGCTGGCTCCCGGTGGCTCGGTTCAGGCCGCCCTCATCACCGGCGTTCTGGGCATCCCCGCCGACCCCCGCGTCATCGAGGTGCTCGGTTGGGCGCTGTACCTCGTGCCCGTTCTGCTCTTCGTGCTGTGGCCCGTGAAGCTTCGCCCGGGCATCCACGCCTACCGCGTGCAGTTCTCGCTCGCCGGTGCCGCCGCGATCGCCGCCCTCGTCCTGGTGGTCGCCGTTCCCGCGCCCGCCCCGCCCACTCTCGGCACGGGCCCCGCCGCCCTTACCGGCACCGATGGCCGCCAGCTAGGCACGGCCCAGCTCACCGGCAGTGATGCACGCCTCGCTCTTGAAACAACAGTTCTCGCCAATTCGACCTCGACCCTCCTCGAGTCGTCGGCGTCGACCGCTGACACGCATCTGGGTCAGGATGCCCGCACCTGGTCACTCGACTCCACGGTCACTCCCACCACGCTTCCCACCACCCTCACGCTCGCCGACCTCGACACGCTGAACGGTGGTCGCACCCCGGTCGGAATCAACCGGCAGACCAACCCTGGCCCGTTCACCGCCGCCTGGAAGGTGAGCGTCACTGAGCACGTCTGGGCGGTCGGCACAACCCTCCTCGACGCCTCGCGGTCGACGGTCACCACTCTCGCTCTCTCCGGCGGCGGTCTCACGGCCGCTCGCACGGTCACGGTGACAGCGGGCGACACGGCGGCCGAGTCGCTTTCGTGGAGCCTCGACAGCCAACACACCGAAGCGGTCGCGGCTGAGCTCTCGGCGTGGCAATCCGATGTCGCCGAGACGCAGCTCTTCAAGACCTCCCTGCCCGCCGTGCTCGCAGTGGCCGCCCTCGTGCTGCTGCTCGCCGGCCTCAGAGGCTTTCGCGCCTCGCGGCGACGCGGCACCGCCCTGCCAGAGCCCGGCGGTGCGGGCGACGCTGCCCGGGCATCCGGCGCCCCCGATTCTCTCTCGCCCGATTCTGATCTCAAGGAGCTCGACCTACATGACGTCGTCACGAAATAGCCCGGCCACCCGCCGCGCCGCCCGCCTCGCCCTGTTGACCGGCCTCGTCGCCGGAAGCATGCTGCTCGCCGGTTGTAGCGCGGGGTCGACCACTGCGGGCTCAACCGCCTCGGCTGGCGGCACCGCACCCGTCGCCAACGGTGCCACGCAGATCAAGGTCACCCTCAGCGGTTCGAGCTGCGCCATGGACTACGCCACGGCACCCGCCGGCCCCGTCACGTTCACCGTGACCAACACCGACGCGGCCGGCCTCAGCGAGGTCGAGCTGATGAGCGACAAGCGCATTCTGGGCGAGCGGGAGAACATCGTCGCGGGCCTGCAGCCCGCCACCTTCACCGTCACCCTCGGCGGCGGCACCTACCAGCTGAACTGCCCGGGTGCCTCGGCCGAGAACACTGACTTCGTTGTCACCGGCGCTGCGGCAAGCACCGCCAGTGACGTGCAGACGCTGCTCACCACCGGTACGACCGGCTACGGCGCCTATGTCGAAGACCAGTCGGCGGCTCTCGTGACCGCCGTGGCCGCTCTGGATGCCGCGATCCAGTCAGGCGATGTCGCTGCGGCCCAGAAGGCCTACGCCGTCGCCCGCCCGTTCTACGAGCGCATCGAGCCGGTTGCCGAGAGCTTCGCCGACCTCGACCCTGAGGTCGATGCTCGCGTCGCCGACGTCGACCCCGGTACCGAGTGGACGGGGTTTCACCCCATCGAGAAAGACCTCTTCGAGACCGGCGCAATCAGTGCATCGACCAAGACGCTGAGCACCAAGCTCGTCGCCGACATCGCGCAGCTGCAGACCCTCACCAAGGGCCTCACATACAAGCCCGAAGAGCTTGCGAACGGCGCCTCGGGTCTGCTCGAAGAGGTTCAGTCGTCGAAGATCACCGGCGAAGAAGAGGCCTACAGCCACATCGACCTCGTCGACTTCGCGGCCAACGTCGAAGGGTCAGAGCAGGCGTTCGAGTATCTGAAGCCCGCGCTCAGCACGATCGATGCGAACCTCACGGCATCGATCAGCACCCAGTTCGACTCCGTGAACGCGCTGCTGGCCACCTACAAGGATGCCTCCGCTCTCGGCGGTTACGACCTGTACACCGAGGCGCTCAAAGCATCTGATGCCACGAAGCTCACCCAGGCCATCCAGGCCCTGCAGCAGCCGCTCAGCCAGATCAGCGAAAAGGTGGCGACGGCGTAACCGATGACACAACGCAGTTCTGGCGAAACGTCTGACGACGGGTCGAGCGAAGAGGCGCCTCGCGGGTTCTCCCGTCGGGCGTTCTTCGCGGGCGCCGTCTCGAGTGCTGCGGCCGGCGCCGCTGCCGGAGTGGTGGCGACCGGGCTGAGCGGTGCTGCCGCGAGCGGCACCGGCCCGGCGGCCGTCGCAGCTGCCGACGAGGTGTACCCGTTCTACGGGGCGCACCAGGCCGGCATAGCCACGCCCCCACAAGACCACCTCGTGTTCATGGTGTTCGACGTGACCACCACCTCGGCCAGCGAGTTGCAGGTGATGCTGGCGAAGTGGTCTGCCGCCATTGCGCAGTACACCCAGGGCCTTGCGGTGGGCTCGGTCGAGCCCGACCGAGCCCAGGCGGTGCCCGGTGACACGGGCGAAGCCGCCGGCATGGGAGCGAACCAGCTGACGGTGACGGTTGGCTTCGCGCCGTCGATGTTCGATGGTCGGTTCGGCTGGGCGAAGTACAAGCCCGCGGCGCTGAAAGACCTGCCTGCGTTTGCGAGCGATGCCCTGACACCAGCCTTCACGGGTGGCGACATCTGTGTGCAGGCGTGTGCCAGCGATCCGCAGGTGGCGTACCACGCGATACGCAACCTTGCGCGCATGGCCAGAACCACCGCGACGACACGGTGGACGGTGCAGGGGTTCGGGAGGGCATCCAGAGGCACCGGCCAGACCACGCCGCGCAACCTGATGGGCTTCAAAGACGGCACGCGCAACATTTCAAGCGACGACGACTTCGCGCAGCAGGTGTGGGTGGGGGCAGACAGCGACCAGAGCTGGATGACCGGTGGCTCGTACCTCGTTGCCCGCAAGATCCACATGCTGATCGAGACGTGGGATTCCGACGGCATCGGCGACCAGCACGCGGTCTTCGGGCGCACCAAGGCTGAGGGTGCACCGCTCAGCGGAACGGGCGAATTCGACACGCCCGACTTCGCGGTGAAGGCCGCCGATGGCACGCCGGTCATTCCCGTGAACGCGCACGTCGCACTGGCAGCGCACGAGAACAACAACGGCACCAAGATTCTGCGTCGCGGCTACAACTTCACCGACGGCATCGACAGTGTGGGGAGACTGGATGCCGGGCTCATGTTCATCTCGTACCAGAAAGACCCGGCGCAGTTCTCACAGCTGCAGTCGAAGCTGGGCGCCAACGACCGGCTGAACGAGTACATCCGCCACGTCGGATCGGGTGTGTTCGCGGTGCCGCCCGGCCTGAGTGCGGCCGGCGACTACTTCGGCAAGGCGCTGTTCGCCTGACGGCTGCGACGTGCGGTACTGCGGTGCGGCACTGCGGGGCGGTACTGCGCGGCGCCAGTGCGGTGCAGTGCAGTGCGGTGCGCTACTGCGACGCGCCGGTGACCGCGCCCATGGTGGGCGTGATCTGGGCGAGCGAACTTGCCAGGGCTGCGACCTTGGACTGCAGAGAGGCGCGGTCGGCGGGTGCGACGGCGTCGAACGTCTTCATCAGAACGCCGCTGCGTTCAGCGTTCAGCGACCCCTGCACCCCGTCGAACTCGTGGTCGAGGGTGGTGGCCAGAGCTGCGTCTTGCGTGACCAGAACGTCGCGAATTCCTTCGAACACCACGCGCACGCCGTCGAGGTAGCCCTGCAGATCGTTCAGATCGGTGTGCGAGGCCGCGTCTTGGGTGCCGCTCGCCGCGTTCAGGCCGAGTGTGAGCATCAGCGTCGCTGCCCCCGTGGTCTGCTGGTCGACCGAGGGGCGAAGCGCCATGATGCGCTGGTTGAGTGCGTACGTGTCGTCAGAGAGCTGGCGGGCGAGGCTCGACCGTGCGGCCGCGGAGAGCGGCACTGTGCCGGCCGGCGGGTACAGGTCTTGCTCTACAGCGTGCCAGCCGGTGAGGGTGGCACCGGGAGCGAGATCGGATGCCCTCAGGTCGAGCCGCGCCGTGAGGTCGCTGAACGAATCTGAGACGGCCAGCAGACGGTTGTAGAACATGCGCGACGGGGCATACAGCGATCGCGCGAGCTCATCGTTGCCGGAGGAGTATGCGGCCGCGAACTCGTCGGTGGCGGTCTGCAGCTGCTCGGCCTGTTGCCGGGCGTAGAGCGCGAAGTCGTTGTTCGACTCGCGCAGCTGCAGGGCGACGAACCCCTCCGACTGCACGGTCTGAGCCTGGGCGCCAGTGGTGCCGGTCGTGCTTCGGGCGCACCCCGTGAGAGCGAGTGCGATGATGACGACGGCCAGAGCCAGTGCGCCAGGTGTGGATTTCACGAAACAGGTTCCTCGTGGTCGATTCGAAACAGAAGCTCTACAGAACACGGCTCCATCGCCGTTTACACGGTACAGCGTTCAGGTTGGGTCGCTAAATTGAAGCGCAACAACGAAAGGCAATCGTGATGTCGTACAGTGAGCCCGCTGCAGTGGGCGAGTCGTGGTTCGTGCGGGTGGCGAGCTGGGTCGTGGGTCTGCTGCTCGGTGCGGTGTTCGCCATGCTCGGCACGGTGGTCAACCAGGCCAGCTTCAGTTTCTTCGGTCTGTTCGACGTTCCCATCGGCGTGATCATGGCCGTTCTGGCCAGCGCGCTGCTGCTGCTCGGCCTCCGTCTGGTACTGCCGAGTCGCACGGTCGCCATTCTGGCGGCGGTGGGTCTCGTGGGCATGGTGTCGCTGCTCAGCCTGCCCAGTCGCGGCGGCTCGGTGCTCATTCCGGCCACACCTCAGGGCTATGTGTGGACCTTCGCGCCCACCATTGTGGCGCTCGTCATTCTCGCGTGGCCGAAGAGGCCGGTTCGCCGCACCTCAGCCGACGCTTAGAATAAAAGTGCCGTTTCGAAGGGATTTCACCACTGTGACTTATGTCATCGCTTTGCCGTGTGTCGATGTCAAAGACCGGGCGTGCATCGACGAATGCCCCGTCGACTGCATCTACGAGGGTGAACGATCGCTGTACATCCACCCCGACGAGTGCGTCGACTGCGGTGCGTGTGAGCCGGTGTGCCCGGTCGAGGCCATCTACTACGAAGACGATCTGCCCGCCGAGTGGGCCGACTACTACAAGGCCAACGTCGAGTTCTTCACCGACATCGGTTCGCCCGGTGGGGCCGCGAAGGTCGGCGTCATCGCCAAAGACCACCCGGTCATTTCGGCTCTGCCGCCCCAAGTGACCCCGGCGTGAGCCTCGGGCCGCTGCCCGACTACCCGTGGGATCAGATGGTGCCGTTCGTCGAACGTGCCGCAGAGCACCCGGGCGGGCTGGTCGACCTCTCGATCGGTTCGCCTGTCGACCCCACGCCGCCGCTCATCCGTGGCGCGCTCGCTGCGGCGACGGATGCCCATTCCTACCCTGCGACGGCGGGTACCCCCGCTCTGCAACGCGCGATCGCGGCCTGGTTTGCGCGTCGTCGCGGGGTCGCCGGGCTCAGCGAGGCTCAGGTTCTGCCCACTATCGGGTCGAAAGAGCTCGTGGCCTGGTTGCCGTTCATGCTGGGTCTCGGCGAGGGAGATGCGGTCGTGCATCCACTGGCCGCGTACCCCACCTACGCCGTGGGAGCCACGCTGGCGGGAGCCCGGGCGGTTGCGGCAGATGACCCCGCGCTCTGGCCGGCCGACACCAAGCTCGTCTGGTTGAACTCACCCGGCAACCCCGACGGCCGCGTGCTCGATGTCGAGGCGTTGCGGGCAGCGGTCAATCGCGCCCGTGAGCTCGGCGCCATCGTCGCGAGCGACGAATGCTACGCCGAACTCGGCTGGGATGGCCGGTGGGCCACCGAGCCCGTGCCGAGCGTGCTCGACGAGCGCGTGACCGGGGGAGACCTAACCGGCATTCTCGCGGCCTACTCGCTCAGCAAGCAATCAAATCTCGCCGGTTACCGCGCCGCGTTCGTGGCCGGCGACGAGGCCCTCATCTCGAGGCTGCTCACCGTGCGCAAACACGCCGGAATGATGCCGCCGTCACCGGTTCAGACCGCGATGGTGCTCGCCCTCGGCGACGACGAGCATGTGGCACGCCAGAAGTCGCTCTACCGCGCACGCCGCGACGTGCTGAAGGCGGCGCTCGAGGCGTGGGGGCTGCGAATCGATCACAGCGAGGCGGGGCTCTATCTCTGGGCGACCGCCGGTGTCGACGGCTGGCAGACCATTTCAGAGCTGGCAGAGCTCGGTATCGTGGCCGGTCCGGGTCATTTCTACGGAAGCCACTACCCCGAGCACGTACGCTTCTCACTCACAGCGACAGACGAGCGCATCGCGGAGGCGGCCGTTCGGCTCGGAGCCGTGCGTCCTTTAGGCTGAGTGTGCAATCCCATATATCTCAAGGAGGCGCTGTGGGCGATTTGAACGAGGCGACAGCTGCTGAGGCGAACGTGACCGCCAGTGCTGAACCGAACACTGCAACCCTGCACTTCCCGGGCGGAACGGCGCAGTTCCCCATTCTGACGAGTGTCGACGGGGCATCGTCGATCGACATCTCCACCCTCACACGGCAGACGGGGCTGACAACGCTCGACTACGGCTTCGTGAACACGTCGGCGACCCGCTCGAACATCACCTACATCGACGGCGACAAGGGAATTCTGCGCTACCGCGGGTACCCCATCGATCAGATCGCCGAGAAGTCGACATACCTCGAGACCGCCTGGCTTCTGATCTACGGCGAACTGCCGACACCGACGGAGCTCGAAGACTTCGACACGCGCATCCGGCACCACACGCTGCTGCACGAAGACCTGAAGAGCTTCTTCGATGCGCTGCCGCACGACGCCCACCCCATGTCGGTGCTCTCGGCAGGCATCTCAGCCCTGTCGACGTACTACCAAGACTCGCTCGACCCGCGTAACCCCGAGCACGTCGAGATCTCGACGATTCGCCTGCTGGCGAAGCTGCCGGTGATGGCAGCGTATGCGCACAAGAAGAGCCTGGGCCAGGCGTTTCTGTACCCCGACAACAGCCTGAGCTTCATCGACAACTTTCTGCGGCTGAACTTCGGCACCATGGCCGAGCCGTACGTCATCAACCCGGTGCTGTCGAAGGCGCTCGAGCGGCTGCTCATTCTGCACGAAGACCACGAGCAGAACGCGTCGACCTCGACGGTTCGCCTCGTGGGCTCGACCGAGGCAAACATGTTCGCCTCGATCTCGGCCGGCATCAACGCGCTCTACGGCCCGCTGCACGGCGGCGCGAACGAGGCCGTTCTCACCATGCTCGCGCAGATTCGCGACTCCGGCGAAGGCGTCGAGAAGTTCGTCGAGCGCGTCAAGAACAAAGAGGCGGGTGTTCGCCTGATGGGCTTCGGCCACCGCGTCTACAAGAACTACGACCCGCGGGCGAAGCTCGTCAAAGAGGCGGCCGACGAGGTTCTCGCGGCGCTCGGCGTCAAAGACGACCTGCTCGACATCGCCAAAGAACTCGAAGCCATCGCGCTGGCCGACGACTACTTCATCTCGCGCCGGCTGTACCCGAACGTCGATTTCTACACGGGTGTCATCTACAAGGCGATGGGTTTTCCCACCCGCATGTTCACCGTGCTGTTCGCCATCGGCCGGCTTCCCGGCTGGATCGCGCACTGGCGTGAGATGCAGACCGACCCGGCCACCAAGATCGGGCGCCCCCAGCAGCTCTACCTGGGCAGCCCCATGCGCGACTTCCCGACGCGCTGACACCACCTTGGCCGCGGCGAGCGGGGGAGGCGGGGGCGCAGCGGGGAGGCGGCGCGCGCAGCGGGTCAGGCGGGGCGCGCAGCGGGTCAGGCGGGGCGCGCAGCGGGTCAGGCGTGCAGAACGGTGTTCAGCGTGACACCAGAGCCGGCGCGCGAGAGCACTTCGACCGCGCCCGAGAGCGAGTTGCGCCGAAACAGCAGGTTGGGCACGCCCGACAGCTCGACGGCCTTGACGGTCTGCGCCGATCCGTCGGCCCGGGGCGCTGAGCCCACGACGACGACCTTCGTGCCCGCCGTCACATAGAGACCGGCCTCGACGACCGAGTCATCACCGATCGAGATACCGATGCCCGAGTTCGCGCCGAGCAAGGCGCGCTCGCCGATCGATACCCGCTGCGTGCCGCCGCCCGAGAGGGTGCCCATGATGGATGCCCCACCGCCCACATCCGACCCGTCACCGACGACGACCCCCTGTGATACGCGACCCTCGACCATCGACGTGCCGAGCGTGCCGGCGTTGAAGTTCACGAAACCCTCGTGCATGACCGTGGTGCCGGGCGCGAGGTACGCGCCGAGCCGAACCCGCGACGCATCGGCGATGCGTACACGGTCGGGGCTCACATAGTCGAGCAGGCGCGGGAACTTGTCGATGCCGTGCGCGGCGATTCCGTGGCGCTGCAGCGACAGCCTCAGGCGGTCGAAGTCGGCGGGCAGCACCGGCCCGGCGTTGGTCCACACCACGATGGGCAGGTGAGCGAAGATGCCGTCGAGGTTGAGGGTGTTGGGCTTCACGAGCAGGTGCGAGAGCAGGTGCAGGCGCAGGTACGCATCGCTGGTCGTCAGCGGCGCCGCGGCGAGGTCGATCTCGACCGTCACCACTTCGAGCCGCACGTTGCGGCGCTCATCGGCCCCGGCCGCCTCTTCGAGTTCGGCGGGAATCACCCACGGTTCGGTCTCCTCCGAGAGCCGGCCGAGGCGGGGCGCGGCGAACCACGTGTCGAGAACTGTTCCGTTGCCGGCGATCGTGGCGAGGCCGTAGCCCCATGCATTACTCATGATTCAAGGGTAGTTCAGTGCTGGGGTTCGGTTCGGCCACCATAAACTTGAGCAATGCTGACCGACCCCCGCGCCCAGAACGTGCTCGACCTTGCCGCCTCGTCGGTCGAACTCACTCGCCAGATCTGCGATTTCGAGTCGGTGTCGGGCGACGAGAAGCCGCTGGCCGACGCCATCGAGGCCGCCCTCGCCGGGTTCGGGCACCTCGAGATCATCCGTGACGGCGACACGATCGTGGCCCGTACGAACCTCGGGCGATCGCAGCGCGTGGTGATCGCCGGGCACATCGACACGGTTCCGCTGAACGACAACCTGCCCACCCGCTTCGAGACCATCGACGGGCTCGAGTACCTCTGGGGCCGCGGCACGGTCGACATGAAGGCGGGTGTCGCCGTGCAGCTGAAGCTCGCCGCCGAGCTCACCGAGCCCACGGTCGACATCACCTGGATGTGGTACGACCACGAAGAGGTGTCTGCAGCGTTGAACGGCCTCGGTCGACTGGCAGCGAACCGCCCCGACCTGTTCGAGGGCGACTTCGCCATTCTGGGCGAGCCGAGCAACAGTCAGATCGAGGGCGGCTGCAACGGCAACCTCCGCATCGAGGTGCGCGCGTTCGGCCTGCGCTCGCACTCGGCACGCGGGTGGGTCGGCACGAATGCCATCCATCGCATCGCGCCCATTCTCGACACGCTTGCGGCCTATCGAGCGCGTGAGGTCGAGGTCGACGGGCTGGTCTACCGCGAGGGTCTGAATGCCGTGGGCATCTCGGGCGGCGTCGCCGGCAACGTGATTCCTGACGAGGCCATGGTGCACATCAACTACCGTTTCGCGCCCAGCCGCTCGGCCGACGAGGCGATCGCGCACATGCATGAACTGTTCGGCGAGTACGAGATAACGGTTGTCGACCTCGCCGAGGGTGCCCGCCCCGGGCTCGACGCGCCTCTGGCCCAGCAGTTTCTCGCGGCCGTCGGCGGCGAGGCCAAACCCAAGTACGGCTGGACCGACGTGGCCCGCTTCTCGGCCCTCGGCACCCCCGCGGTGAACTTCGGCCCCGGCGACCCCCTCAAGGCGCACGCCGACGACGAGCGGGTGCTCACCTCGCAGATCATCGACTGCGAGCGGGCGCTTCGCCTGTGGCTCTCGAAAGAGTAGGCAGATGACCCAGGCGCTCGACGACAGGGCTCTGCCAGCAGAGACGCCGGCTCCGGATGACCGGGGGCCGGGCATCCGGAGCCGGCGGTTCAGCAGCCCCTGGTGGCTCACCGTCACGCTCGTGTATCTCGCGGCGCGGGTGGTCACCACCGTGATGCTGCTCGCGCTGGCGAGCGTGCAGGGTAAGAACCCATGGACGGGGGCGAGCCCCTCGTACTGGGACTACGCCTCGATCTGGGACGGCACCTGGTACAAGATCATCGCCTACTGGGGCTACCCCGGCCAACTGCCCCTCAGCACGTCGGGGCATGTGAGCCAGAACGCCTGGGCGTTCCTGCCCGGCTACCCGTTTCTGGTGCGCGGGGTCACCGAGGTCACCAGCGTGCCGTGGGAGTACACCTCCGTCGCGATCTCATTCGTGTTCGGCCTCGGTGCGACACTGGTGTTCTACAAGCTGATGCGGCTCACGCTGCCGGCCGGTACGACGCTGTTCGCTGTGCTGTTGTTCTGCATCTCGCCGGTGTCTCCGTTGTTTCAGGTGGCCTACGCCGAGTCGATGTACACCTTCCTGCTCATGCTCGGGCTCTACTTCGTGGTCACCCGGCGGTACGTGCTGCTGTTTCCGATCATCCTCGTGATGTCGCTGACGCGGCCCAGTGGGCTGGCATTCGCTCTTTTTCTCGCCATCCACATCGCTCATCGCTGGTGGGTGCGGGAGCGCGATCCGTTCCCCACCGGCCAGCGGGTTCTCGCCGTCGCGGCAACGGTCTTCAGCGGCGTCATGGGGTTGGCGTGGAGCATCATCGCGTGGATCGGAACGGGGTACTTCTCCGCCTACACCGAGACCGAACTCGCGTGGCGCGCGTCGTACATCGGGTATTCGCACCTCGTGCCATTCACATCGTGGATCCAGGGCGGCAACTGGTGGCTGGGCGCACCGGCGGGTGCCGTGGTGGTGGTGCTGCTCGTCGTCGCCTTCGCGCTGTTCATGCTCACCAAGGGTGTGCGGCGCATCTCGCTCGATCTACGGTTCTGGGTGATCGCGTACGCACTGTACCTGTTGGCCGTTTTCTTTCCTCAATCGAGCGTCTTTCGGCTGCTGATGCCCCTCTTCCCGCTGCTCGGTGTCATCGCTCTGCCGAAGTCGCGCATCTACCGAGTTCTCGTCGTTCTGCTGTTCCTCGCCGCGCAGTGGGGCTGGCTGCTGCTCTGCTGGGGCGTCGACGGCGCCGACTGGACCCCGCCGTGATGCCCGGTGTTACGCCTCTGGCGGGCGGAGTTTTCTCCCGGGCCGCTCATGAACGATAATAGATGTACGACACCACGAAAGGGGATGCCGCATGGCCGCCATGAAACCCAGGACCGGAGACGGCCCGATGGAGGCTGTTAAAGAAGGGCGCCTCATCATCGTGCGCGTTCCTCTTGAAGGAGGCGGAAGGCTTGTGGTCTCTGTCAACGACGCCGAGGCTAAAGAACTGCACGACGCCCTCGCCGGCGTTGTCACCGCTGCCTGACCTCTACAGATGACGAATGCCCCGGGCCGCGGCCCGGGGCATTCGTTCGTCTCGGCGCAGAAAGTCAGCCGAGGAGTTTCGTGATCTGGAGCAGCCCGTCGCCAATGGGCGAGAGTGCCGTGATGACGGCACTCGACTGGGTGATCTCGCTGATGAGGGAGCGGAAGTCTGCCACGGTGTCGTCGCGCTGCACCGGGTCTGCCACGCGGTCGCGCCAGAGTGCGTGCGGCACGAGTACGGTGCCCCCGACACGGGCGAGGCGCAGGCCGTGCTCGACGTACTCGATCACCGACTCGGGGTCGGCGTCGATCAGAACCAGGTCGTACGAGCCCTCGTTCATGCGCGGGAGCACGTCGTTGGCACGGCCGGTGATCAGGCGAACACGGTTGGCCGCTGCGCCCTGGCTGATGAACGCGGCGCGGGCCGATTGCTGCCGGTCGACCTCGGTGTCGATCGAGGTGAAGGTGGCCAGGGGTGCGCCGGCGAGCAGCCAGAGCCCCGAAACCCCCACTCCGGTGCCAACCTCGATGATCGACTTCGCGGCCGTCGCCGCGGCAATGACTGCAAGCTGCGCACCGATGCCGGGAGACACTGCTTCGACCCCCAACTCGATGGAGTGGGCGCGTGCCAGCGCTATCACCGCCGGCTCAGCGACGATGTCTTCTGCATACTTCCAGTTGGTCTCTTTTGACACAGGTATTGCCTCCGGAGGTCAGCTTAGACACCGCCAGCGGTAGGTGAGGGAAGGCTCGCAGTATCTCTGGCAACACAGGGTAGTCTTTACGCATGTTCGGGTTGACGTTTGAGAAGCTGATAATCATCGGCGTCATTGCGGCCTTCGTGATCGGCCCAGAGCGCCTGCCCCACTATGCCTCGGTGCTCGCGAAGTTCGTGCGCCAGTTGCGTGATTTCACCAATGGTGCGAAGACGCGCATGAAAGAGGAGATGGGGCCCGACTTCGACGAGATCGAGTGGAAGAAGCTCGACCCCCGGCAGTACGACCCGCGTCGCATCATTCGCGATGCGCTTCTCGAAGACCCCGAGGCGGTGCCGGTGAAGCCCACAACGGCACCCATGGCGCCGGCCGCAGCGGCTGCCGCATCGGTCGACCCTCTGATCGCGAGCCAGTTGCCGGTGAATCAGTTGCCTGTCGACCCGCTCGCTGGCGACCAGCCCTTCACAGGGTCGCACCTGTCTCCGCCCGAACCGGCCTACCTCACCCGTAGCAAGACCGAGCGTGCCGAAGCCGCCCAGGTCACCCCGCACGACTCCGAGGCGACCTGAGCTGATTCGCGGTCGGCCTGCCGCTAGCGGTTCACCGACGACATGTCGGCGTAACGCTCGCCCGAGGGGGCAGCGACGGCGTCGAGAGTGGCCAGCTGTTCGATTGTCAGCGTGAGGGCATCCGACGCCGCGTTCTCTTCGAGGTAACTCACACGCTTCGTGCCGGGAATGGGTGCGATGTCGTCGCCCTGCGACAGTAGCCAGGCGAGCGCGACCTGGCCGGGCTTCGCGCCGAGCTCTGCCGCCACGAGATCGACCTGTTCGACGATGCGGATGTTCGCTTCGAGGTTGTCGCCTTCGAATCGCGGGCTCGTGCGCCTGAAGTCGTTCGCGTCGAGCTGGTCGACCGAGCGGATCGTTCCGGTCAGAAACCCGCGCCCGAGCGGCGAGTAGGGCACGAACCCGATTCCGAGTTCGCGTACGGTCGGCAGAACCTCGGCCTCGGGGTCGCGGCTCCAGAGCGAGTACTCGGTCTGCAACGCGGTCACCGGATGCACGGCGTGAGCCCGGCGAATGGTCTCCGGCGCGGCCTCCGACAGGCCGATGTAGCGAATCTTGCCCTCTTCGACGAACTTCGCCAGCTCGCCGACGGTCTCTTCGATGGGCACCTTCGGATCCATGCGGTGCTGGTAGAAGATGTCGATGTAGTCGGTGCCGAGCCGCTTCAGTGAGCCCTCGAGCGCCAGGCGCGCGTTCTCGGGGCTGCCGTCGAGCCCGCGGCTGCCGTCACCGCGGTGCAGCACGAAGCCGAACTTGGTGGCAAGAGTGACCTCGCCGCGGCGGTTGCCAAGGGCGCGGCCCACCAGCTCTTCGTTGACGAACGGGCCGTAGATCTCCGCGGTGTCGAAGAAGGTGATGCCGATTTCGAGGGCCCGATGGATGGTCGCAATCGACCCCGCCTCGTCAGTGCCGCTGCCCGTGTAGTAGTCGCTCATTCCCATGCAGCCGAGGCCGAGGCGTGAAACGTCGGGGCCGTCTGTTCCCAGTGTGATGTGTTTCATGCTTTCAGCCTATGCCTGCCCAAACGAAAGCCTGCCGATAGTCTGGCGGGTATGGAGCTCGGGATCTACGCCGTGGTCGGGGTCGCGGTGATCGTTGGCGTTGCCGCGTTCGCTCAGCGTCTCGGGGTGGCGGCGCCCATCATTCTGGTGGTCGTGGGCGTCGGTCTGTCGTACTTGCCAGGGGTGCCGGAGATCGAGATTCCGCACGAGTACGTGCTCGACGGGCTGCTGCCGCCGATTCTCTATGCCGCCGCCATCGCGGTTCCGGTGGTCGATTTTCGGCGCAATCTCGGCACGATCACCAGCCTGTCAGTGGTGCTCGTGCTCATCACCGCCTTCGGCACCGGGTTTCTGCTGTACACGCTGCTGCCCGATCTGAACCTCGCAGCTGCCATCGCGCTCGGCGCCATCATCAGCCCGCCCGACGCCGTGGCTGCCACCTCGGTTGGCCGCCGGCTGGGGCTGCCGCCGCGACTGCTCACCGTGCTCGAAGGCGAGGGCCTCGTCAACGACGCAACAGCCCTCGTGCTGCTGCGATCGGCGTCGGCCGCCGCCGTGGGCGCGCTGGCGAGCCCGTGGGCGGGGGTGGCCGACTTCTTCTACGCGGTGGTCGTCGCCATCGTCATCGGGCTGGCGGTGGGGTTCGTCACGGTGTTCGTCAGGTCGAAGCTGAACGACCCGGTACTCGACACTGCGATTTCGTTTGTGGTGCCTTTTGCCGCGTTCGCCCCGGCGGAGGCGTTGGGGGCATCCGGAGTTCTCGCCGTCGTCGTCGCCGGCCTCTACACCGGCCACGCGGCGCCGAGCCACTTCTCGGCCCAGTCGAGAATCAGCGACCGCATCAACTGGCGAACCGTGCAGTTCTTTCTCGAGAACGGTGTCTTTCTGCTGATCGGGCTCGAGATTCGCACGCTCATCGAGAACGTCAACGAGCACCCCTCGGCCATCGGCGTGTGGGAGTCGGTGAGCATCGGCCTGATCGCCACCGTCGCTCTCATTGTGCTGCGGTTCGTCTGGTCGGGCCCGCTGGTACTCGGGCTGCAGCGGCGCGCCCAGCACGCCGAGAAGAAGACCCTGAACAGGCGGCTGGCCCTCGACTACGTCAGAACTCTGCCGGTCACCGGCCCCCGGCAGGCCCGGCGGCGACGCTTCGCCGAGCGAACGTACGCGAGGCAGCGGGCCGACCTGCAGCAGCTGCGGCGTGAAGGCGTCGACTGGCGCGGGGGAGTCGTGCTCGGCTGGTCGGGCATGCGCGGCGTGGTGACGCTCGCCGCGGCGCAATCGCTGCCCGAAGAGACGCCCTACCGCGACCAGCTCATTCTCATTGCCTTCACGGTCGCCGTGGCGACGCTCGTCGTGCAGGGTGGAACGCTGCCGTGGCTCATCCGGCTGGTGGGCATCCAGGGCATCGATGTGGCCGACGATCGCCGCGAACTGGCGCGGCTCATCGACGAGATCAGTGGGCAGGGGCTGACGGTTCTGGATGACCCGGCCGCCGCCCTCGGTGAGACCACCCCCGTCGACCCTGACGTCATCGAGCGTGTTCGGCAGTCGTCGTTCCTGCGCACAGAGTCGGCCTGGGAGCGCTCGAAAGAGCTCACCGGTACCACCGACGACACCCCTCACCAGGTGTACCGCGAGCTGAGGCTCGCCGTGGTGGCGGCCGAGCGGCAGGCGCTGCTCGACATTCGAAGCCGCGGAGACTACGCCTCGCGCATCCTCGCTGAGGCGCAGGCCATGCTCGATCTCGAGGAGACCCGCCTGCGCCCGCGCGGCGGCGGCCACTGAGGCTTGCCGCTGCCGCTGTCGCTGCCAATGCCGTCGTGCGGGCCGCGGGCGGCCATCACGCCGAAGTCGCTCTACAACCCGGCGAGCGTGTCGATGAGACGGGCGGCGAGTGCGTCGGCCTCGATGAGCTGCGCCTCGGTGAAGCTGCCCGCCGGGCCGAGCACGTTCAGGCAGCCGTAGAAGACCCCGTTGCGCGCGATGACGGCATTGATCGCAGCGCCGAGATTGAGCGCTGCCAGTACATCGTGGTGCTCGAAGGCGTCAGAGGTGACGGCAGCCTCGTCTTCGGCGATGAACGACACCTGGTCGATGACGCACTGGCGCACCCAATCGGCACCGAGCCCGCTCGAGATGCCTCCGACGCGATACACCGCGGGCAGGTTCGAGGCGATGCGCACCAGATCGTGCTGCTCGGGGCGCCACAGCGACACGGTCACGAGGGTTGCCCCGAGGCTCCGGATGGCCGCTCCACACACCCCCGCGAGCATCCGTTCTGCGGCAGCGCTCAGCTCGACCCGCACGTTCTCCTCGTGTACCTCGGGCCCGGTCACAGCAGCGCTTTCATGGCACCATGCAGCCCGCGCGCGGCAGCATTCACGGCACCACCTGCACGGCCGGGAGCGCGCTGGAGCGCACCCTCGGCCGTGCAATCGACAGCACTACCACACCGGCCAGCGCGAGCACCCCGCCGATCCAGGCGGCGATGCTCGGCACTTCGCCGAACAACCACCAGCCGAGCAGAAGTGAGAACACGGGTACGACGTAGAGCAGCGAACCGCCTTGCGCGACGCTGGTGCGGGCGAGTGAGACGTTCCAGAACCCGTATGCCAGGCACGTGCTGACGACGATCAGCACGAGAAGGGCGAACCAGAAGCCCACGCCGAGCTGGCTCTGGTTGACGCCGCCCGCGAAGTCGGTGGCCGGCAGGGTGGCGAGACCACCGAGGGCGCTGCCCCAGAAGACCACTTCGACGGCCGGCAACTCGCGAAGGAGTGGCTGCTGCACGATGAGGAAGACTGCGAGCACGAGCGCGGCGGCGACGATGTAGAGAGCGCTCATGTTGAAGCCGACGGCTGATGAGCCACCCAGTGTGATGATGACGACGCCGATCACGGCCACCACGATGCCGGTGTAGCCGAGCAGGGAGGTTCGTTCTTTCAGCACCACGAAGCCCAGGAAGAACGCAAAAACGGGCGAGATGTTCAGCAGTAGGCTCGTCGTTCCGGCGGGCACGGTGGTCTGCCCGACGTTCAGCAGCAACCCGTAGCCGGCGTAGCCGAGCAGGGCTGTTGCGATCATGCGGGGCAGGTGCCGGGTGCGCAGGCGAAGGCTCTGCCGCCTCACGAGCAGAAAGATGCCGAGTACGACGGCGGCGCCCAGAAATCGCACCGCCGTGAGGTCTTGCGGTGACAAACCGGTGAGGGCCTGTCTTGTAGCCACGTAGGTCGGCGCCGATGTGACCACCATCAGTACATCGGGTCTGAGCAGCCAGCTCCTCAATCGGTTCTCCGTAACGGTGTGTTTCCGGCCTGTAAATTCTGCCGATTGAATTGTTATTAAAAGCGAGCTATTCGTACGCTAGAACAAATAGTATTGCGCCAAACCAAATAACTCAAAGGATGTGACAACTCGATGGATCGTCTACTCGACACCGTGAAGGGCCACCAGCTGAGCCGGAGGAACGTCATCTTCGGTGCGGCTCTCGGCGTTATTGTTCCTACGCTACTGGCCGGCTGCAGCACCGGCGGCGGGGGCGCCACCACGAACGCCATCGGGGCTCCGCGCACGGGTACGGCTGCCAAGGGCGGCATTCTGCGCATTGCTCGGCCACCGGCATCCAAGGCCGAGACCCTCGACCCGGCCAGCTCGCTCTCGGCCTACGAGTACCTCGGCGCTCTGTACAACCGCCTGGTGAAGCTCTCGACCTCCGGCAGCCTGCTGCCCGACCTCGCCGCCTCGTGGCAGCAGACCCCCGACGCCATGACCTGGACCTTCACACTGCGAAGCGATGTCTCCTGGCACGACGGCAAGCCCTTCACCTCTGCGGATGTCGTCTACACGATGCAGCACATTCTCGACCCGGCGACCGCCTCACCCCAGGCCGGCGTGCTCAGCCCGTTTCTCACGGGCAGCTCGATCAGCGCGCCCACCGCAACCACCGTGGTCTTCGCGCTCAGCTCACCGAACGCGGAGTTCGCCAGCCTGCTCGCGGGGTACAACTGCTACATCATCCCCGCCGGCTCGGCCGCGACCATCGGTGCCAGCGGCATCGGCACCGGCCCGTTCTCGCTCACGAGCTTCACGGCAGCCGGCCCCGGCGCTGTGGCCCGCAATGAGAGCTACTTCGGAGACAAGCCGATGCTCGACAGCATCGAGTTCTCATCGATCGCCGACACCCAGGCCCGCGTGAACGCGCTGCTCGCCGGCCAGGTCGACTTCATCGCCCAGACGAACCTCGACTTCGCCTCGGCCAAGCTCGTCACCGCGTCGACGACCGTCACCGTGTCGACCATCAAGAACGCCCAGTGGTACCCGGTGCCTATGCTCAACTCGAGCGCCGAGTTCTCGAACCCGCTCGTGCGCCAGGCCCTCGCCCACGCGTACAACCCCACCGAGGTGCTGCAACTCTCGGTTCAGAACTACGGAACTGTGGCCAAGAACAACCCGGTGCCGCCGACCGAGGCGTATTACCTCGACTACGGGCTCGACTACGACCCCGACAAGTCGAAGTCGCTGCTGAAGCAGGCCGGCATGGATTCGTTCACCAGCGACATCTACACCTCGACGTACGACCCGGTACTCACCCCGCTCGCCCTCGCCCTCAAGGGCTCGATGGCGCCGTCGAACATCACGCTCAACGTGGTGAACGCCTCGGCCGACTCGTACTACACCGATGTGTGGATGAAGAAGCCGCTGATGACCACCTACTGGTACACCGGGCGGCCCATCGACCAGCTTCTGAACCAGATCTTCCGCTCGGGCTCCTCGTACAACGAGACCGCCTACTCGAACCCCACGTTCGACCAGACGCTCGACGCGGCCCGTGCCACGGTCGACGACGCCAAACGAAAGACGCTCTACCAAGACGCTCAGAAGATTCTGATCGACGACGGTGGCTCGCTCACCCCGTTCTTCTCCGACCGTCTCGTGGGCCTGAGCAAGAAGATCGTCAACTACGACGAGCACGGCTTCGAGTTCGACTACCTAAAGATCGGTTTCGAGGCCGTCTGATGACACTGCTCATCGCCAGGCGCGTTGCGCTTTCTGTGGTCACCGTGCTGCTCGCAACGGTGCTGGTGTTCACTGCGATCCAACTGCTGCCTGGCGATGCAGCGACCCAGATCCTCGGTCAGAATGCGACTCCGGATGCCGTGGCCACCCTCCGCAGCCAGCTGGGCCTCGACCAACCGGCCATCGCCCGCTTCTTCTCATGGCTGGGCGGTGCCCTGCACGGCGACTTCGGCACGTCGCTGGTCTCGCACCAGAGCGTGGGAGCCGAGGTGGGCCGCGCGCTCGTCAACACCTCGCTGCTCGCCGTGATCACCATCGTGGTGGGCATCACCCTCGCCCTCGTGCTCGGAATGGTGGCCGGGCTGCTGCGCGACAAGTGGCCAGACGTTGCCATCTCGACCATCGCCCTGGTGGGCATGAGCGTGCCAGAGTTCGTGGTGGCGACGGTTCTCGTGCTGCTGTTCTCCATCACTATTCCGTTCTTCCCCGCGGTGGTGGTGGCCGGCCAGAACGCGACAATTGCTGAGCTTCTGCCCTCGGTGACGCTGCCGGCGGTGGCCCTCATCTTCGTGCTGAGCGCCTACATCATCCGCATGATGCGAACCTCGGTCATCGACGTCTCCGACAGCGAGTTCGTGCGCACCGCGGTGCTGAAGGGCAACTCGCTCGGCCGCATCGTGTTCAAGCACATCCTGCCGAGCGCCATGCTGCCCACCCTCAACGTGATCGCGATGAACGTGGCGTGGCTCGTGGGCGGTGTGGTGGTGGTCGAGAGCATCTTCAACTACCCGGGCATCGGCACGCTCATGATCCAGTCGGTGCAGACCCGCGACCTGCCGGTCATTCTTCTCATCACCGTTCTGAGTGCGGTGGTGTTCGTGGTGTGCAACCTGCTCGCCGACCTCATTTCGATTGCGCTGAACCCGCGCCTCAGGCACTCAAGGAGCGCACGATGACCGCCGTGACAGTTTCGAGCAGATTCACACAGAATCGGGCATCCGCTCGCCGGGTAGTGCGCTCGATTCTCTCGTCGAAGAGCGCCACGGTGGGCTTCGGCCTGGTGATTCTGCAGATCATTCTGGCGATCTTCGCGCCGGTGCTGACGCCGTACAACCCCACGACCAACGACGCGATGTCGGCGCTGGCCGACCCGTCGGGTGCTCACCTGCTCGGCGCCGATGCGCTCGGGCGCGACATTCTGACCCGTACGCTCTACGGCGGTCAGTACGCGCTCACGGTGAGTTTCGCCGCGACCGTCATCACGGTGGCCCTCGGTTCGCTCATCGCGGGCATCGCAGCCTTTCGAGGCGGCATCGTCGACGAGGTCATCACGCGGGTGCTCGACTCGATTCTCGCTATTCCCGCCATTCTGTCGCTGCTGGTGATCGTCACCGTGTTCGGCAGCGGCCAGTGGGTCATCGTGTTCGCCGCCGTCGTGGTCTACACCGGGGGTGTGACCCGCGTGGTTCGCGCCGCCATTCTCGATGTGCTCAGCAAAGACTTCATCACGGCCGCCCGCGCCCGCGGTGAGGGCATGTTCTCGATTCTGCTGCGCGAGGTGTTCCCGAACGTGCTCGACGTGATTCTGGTCGAATTCGCCATGCGAGCCTCGTGGATCGTGCTGCTCATCAGCTCGCTCTCGTTCCTCGGCTTCGGCGCCAACCCACCCACCCCCGATTGGGGCCTCATGGTGGCGGAGAACCGCAACCTGATGGCCATCGCACCCCTGTCGACGGTGGCGCCGATCGTGGCCCTCGCCACCCTGATCGTGGGGCTCAACCTGGCCGCAGACGGGCTCGCCAAGAGCTTCGGCATCGACCGCATGAAAGAGGTACTCGGCTGATGAACACCACAGAGCAGGTTGTCGGGGTCGACGACCTCACCGTGTCGTATCGCACCGGCAGCGGGGCGAACGCCCGGCAGGTCGACGTACTGAAGAACGTGTCTGTGTCGCTCGAGCGGGGCCGCGTTCTCGGCCTCGTCGGCGAATCGGGTTCGGGCAAGTCGACCCTCGCTGGCGCGCTGCTCGGGTCGCTGCGTTCGACGTCGTTTATCTCCGGCGGAACTGTGAGCGTGGCCGGCAACGACGTCTTCGCACTCGGCTCGGCAGAGCTTCGCCGTTTTCGCATCAATGAGGTGGCGATGGTGCCGCAGAATGCGGGCAATGCTCTCACGCCCACCATGAAGATCCGTGAGCAGATCGCCGAGTCGCTGCACGGGCTCCGCGGCGACAAGCGGGCCCAGCGCGAGCGTGCAGAAGAACTGCTGCGGCTCGTTCGGCTGCCGAACCCGCGGGCGGCGCTCGACCGGTACCCGCACCAGTTCTCGGGCGGCCAGCAGCAGCGCATCGGTATTGCCATCGCGCTCGCCTCCGACCCGACCGTGCTGGTACTGGATGAACCCACCACCGGCCTCGATGTGGTGACCCAGGCGGCAATTCTCGACCTGTTGCTCGACCTGCAGCGCTCCCGCAGCATGTCGATGGTGATCGTGAGCCACGACCTCGGAGTCATCGACAAGATGTGCTCCGACGTGGCGGTGCTGCGTATGGGAGAGATCGTGGAGTTCGGTGGGGTTCGACAGGTGCTGGGCTCGCCCGGGCATCCCTACACCCGAGGGCTCATCGCGAGTGTGCCGCGCATCGATCGACCGGGTATTCCGCCGAGCCTCGACCACCAGGCGCTCGATGCTGATGCCGAGTGGGTGCAGAGCGACGAGGTCACGCTGCGCGTCGCTCCGGTGGATGCGCCCGTGGTGCTGTCGGTTCGCGACCTGTCGGTCGACTACCGGCGGCGGCCTGTGGCCGGAACGGGGCCCACGGTGCAGGGTGTGAGTTTCGATGTCGCCGCGGGCGAGATCGTCGCGCTGGTGGGGGAGTCTGGCTCTGGCAAGTCGACGATAGCGACGACCATCGCGGGGTTGCAGCGGCCGGCGGCGGGGAGCATCACGCTCGCGGGCTGTCTCTTATACACATCT
>NZ_JASJXO010000033.1:0-43077 GCF_035018625.1 Subtercola sp. RTI3
AGATGTGTATAAGAGACAGATCCAGAGCATCGCGGCGTCCGCTCGTTCCAGCGCTGCTGCTGCTATCTCGATCGCGACCCGGGAGTCGTGCCATTCGGTGTTCCAGCTGTCTTCAGCCATTACGATCCGACCCTCGTCGCCGAGCCGACGTAACCGGCGCAGTGATGCACGTATTTCTTCGCGGATCTCGTCCGCGCTTACCGGCTCGGTCATGCCGTCAGGCTCGAAGCAAGCGGTTCGGTGTTGGCCGCGACACCTGCGCTTTGTTCGTACCTATATAAGGTCGCTCTGGACCAGCCGACGAGCTGCGCGGCGTCGGCGGCTGTCTTGCCGGCTTTCCGGGCGCCACGGACGATCTCGAGTTTCTCTGCGATCACCTTCGGATCGCTGACGGGCCGGCCGAACCGGGTTCCAGCTGCCTGGGCGACGGCGATGCCGGCGTTAACTCGTTCGACGATGAGTTCTCGTTCGTATTCGGCGAGGGTGGCGAGCATGCCGAGCATCATCCGCCCGGTCTTCGTCGACGGGTCGATAC
Source organism: Subtercola sp. RTI3 (assembly GCF_035018625.1). Lineage (NCBI taxonomy): Bacteria > Bacillati > Actinomycetota > Actinomycetes > Micrococcales > Microbacteriaceae > Subtercola > Subtercola sp. RTI3. The sequence goes on from NZ_JASJXO010000033.1 coordinate 536, forward strand.
CGTCCGATACCGACTGCACGTTGATGCCTGCCTGCTGCAGCGACTTCACCGTATTCAACACATCGATGAGCGAACGGCCGAGCCGGTCGATCCGCCAGACCACGACCGTGTCGCCCTCGACGGCGTACTCGAGCAGGCGGCTCATCGCGGGTCTGCTCGCGGCGACCTTCGTCCCGGATGTGACGTCGGAGAAGATGTCCCGCTGCTGAACTCCGATTTTGACGAGCGCGTCGACTTGCAACTGCGCGTCTTGCGCCGCAGTGCTGACCCGCGTGTATCCCAGTAGCCTCATGCAGCCATCTTGCCTCAAGAACCCCTAAAACCTGGACTGAGACACGCGCGACTAAGAGACGAGTTTCCGAGACACGCGGCTTCCGCATGTTTCCGCGATTATCGGACTGCGGTCACTGGGGGAGTGGGGTGCCTCATTAACCTTTAGGTTTTCGAGGCATCCTCTAGGCGCCGGATCAAACAAAAGCATCAACACGAAGCTCGAGAACTTTCCGTAAACGACAATTCTTCGTGACATCTTTGCGATCGTTGAAATTCAACTTCGCTTGCCGATCTCAGTCGTTGCTTATGTCAGATGCAGCTTCGGGCCAAGCGTCGGAAGGTAACCCCCTGGGCATGGGTGCCGTAGATTGCCCACCAACGTGAAAGGATCAAAAGTAAACGTTTGAACTCCAAGCGTGGCTGAAGTGGGCAGCACGTCGCGCTTTGCTCGGTAGAGCGTGGCGTTCGTAGGGTTGCCCCACGCGCCGAGACCCCGGGTACGTCGTGTGGCGCTACTACTCGAGCTATTGCTTGCTTGTTTGCGATCGACAAGGCCCGATCGGACGCAGCTAGTGCGTTGGGCCTAGGCGAGCGTTCCGGATAGGGGCTGAGCATAATCCAGCTTCACAAGTGCCGTTGTGTTCCGGCAGCGGCACTCGGGGAAATTCCCTACTACGATCGCAGAAGGCAAGGTCGCAGATCCGCCAAGGGGGGCAGTTGGAGAACTCGTTCGTAGACAGCAAATTAAACGTCGCTCCTGGATCTGTGGTTCTGGTTCGGGATGAGGAATGGCTGGTCACGAAAGTTGAGCAGGCTACCGATGGTGGTCTGTTTCGGGTGCAGGGTCTTTCGGAGCTAGTGCGTGACACGACCGCCAGCTTTTACGAGGCACTAGATGACGTTCAGGTTCTCGACCCGGCTGATGCGATTGTCACTGCGGACGGGTCATCTGGTTACCGTCGGGCGAAGTTGTGGGTGGAAGCGACTTTACGCAAAACCCCGACGCCGTTGACGAGCTCTGACATGACGACAAGCCGGAGCATGCTCGCTGATGCGTTGCCGTATCAGCAGACTGCGGTGCGGCAGGCTCTTGATCCGGCGAACTTGCGTCCCCGCATTTTGTTGGCCGACGCGGTGGGGCTTGGGAAGACTCTCGAGATCGGGATGATTCTCTCGGAACTAGTTGCGCGCGGTCGAGGTGACCGGATTCTTATCGTTAGCCCCCGGCATGTTCTGGAGCAGATCCAGCACGAGATGTGGACGCGTTTCGCTTTACCTTTTGTGCGTCTTGACTCTGTCGGCATTCAGCGTTTGCGTCAAAAGCTGCCGGCTACCCGGAACCCTTTCACCTATTACAAGCGTGCAATCATCTCCATCGACACGCTCAAGAGCGATAAGTACATTCAGCATTTACGGAATCAGCGTTGGGATGCGATCGTCATCGACGAGTCGCATAACCTCACCAACTCGGGAACGCAGAACAACCGTCTCGCCCACATATTGGCCCCGACGACGGATGCGCTGATCCTTGCCTCTGCGACGCCGCATAATGGTAAACCGGAGTCTTTCGCCGAACTGGTCCGTCTCCTTGAGCCCAGCGCGGTGCGCCCGAACGGTGATCTCATCGAGGACGAGGTGAGACGGCTAATCATTCGCCGGCACCGGAACAGCCCGGAGGTTGCGCAGGCTGTGGGCAGTGACTGGGCTCCGCGCAAAGAGCCACAGCACAAACTCATCCCTGCATCGGCGGAAGAGGACGCTGTCGCTGACGAACTCGCTGACACTTGGTTGCACCCGACCGGTTCGAGCCCGTACTCGGGTGGCGCGAACTCGTCCCTTTTTCCGTGGACCTTGGCTAAGTCGTACCTGTCGTCTCCGGCGGCGCTTCGGGAGAGTATCCGTGAACGTATCCGCCGACTCGGGGATACAACAACACCGGAGCAGCAGCGCGAAAAACGCGATCTCGAACATCTTGACGAACTGACAGCTCGGATCGATCCGGTCAGGTCCGGGAAGTACTCGGCGTTAGTTGATTACCTCCAACAGATTGGTGTGGGACGGAACTCCCCGGAGCGTGCGGTGGTGTTCGCGGAGCGTGTAGCGACGTTGAAATGGTTGAAGGCCGCTCTCCCGGAAGCCCTGAACCTGAAGCCCGAAGCAGTGCAAATCCTCCACGGTGGGCTGACCGATATGGAGCAGCAGGAGATCGTTGAAAGCTTCAAGTTGGCCTCGTCTCCCATCCGTGTGCTGATCACCGGGGACATCGCGTCAGAGGGCGTGAACTTGCACGCCCAGTGCCACGAGCTCATTCATTTCGATATTCCGTGGAGTCTGATCCGGATCGAGCAGCGTAACGGCCGGATCGATCGGTACGGGCAAAAACGTGCGCCTCAGATCACGACTCTTCTGCTGAATCCCTCAAACGACGGTTTCTCCGGCGATCTTCGTGTCTTGACCAGGCTGCTAGAGCGTGAACAAGAAGCCCACAAAGCCCTGGGGGACACCGCCTCACTGATGGGCAAATATGACGTCGAGGCGGAAGAAGACGAGATCCTCCGTGTTCTCGCGGAGCAACGTGACCTTGATTCTGTCGTTCGCACGGTCGAGGAAGTGTTAGTCGATGATTCGATCGAGGGTTTCTTTGCTCGGTTGCATGCGCCCCTCGCCCCGGCGGACCTGATCACTACCAGTGACGGATCGTCCGATGGGGAAGTAGTGGGGGCTTCTGTGCATGATCGACCGGATCCTGCTGTGAAGCTTTTCGCGACCGACGCGCACTATCTCAGCGAGGCGCTCGAGGAGGCGTACGTGACACCGGGTGCGGCACCAGCGGCAGGCGGGGTCTCGTGGCGGAACCACGAAAACCAGAGCATTGTCGAGTTCGCGCCTCCCGCGGATTTGCAGCAGAGACTTGACGTTCTTCCGGAGAGCTACCTTGGGCAGCGTCACGTCCGGGAGAACCTCAAGCTCGTCACATCAACCCAGCACGGCAAGACGATCCTCGCCGACGCGCTCAGGGATCAGAACGGTTCACAGTGGCCGGAAGCTCACTTCCTTGGCCCTCTTCATCCTGTTCTTGATTGGGCCTCTGACCGTGCCCTGGCATCCCTCGGCAGAAACCAGGTCTTCGCGATCCGCGGAGACGTTGACAGCCCCACTGTTGTGCTCCTTGGAACATTAACGAACAGGCGCGGACAGATCGTGGCATCGACGTTCATGGCGGTACCGTTTGACGGGTTTCCGAAGTCACTGTTCGCGGTTCCAGAGACATTCAAATCAGCAGAAGCCTTGTTCGAGAGCATTGGCATTTCGAAAGAGCTGACCAACCCGGGGCCGGTCGCTGACCCGGAAGCACTGCAAAAGCTAATCCGCCCGGCCGTTGAACGAGGAAACGGTGCCCTCGAAATGGTCATCGGCGCGGCCCGTGCAACAACCGAGGAACGTGTCCGAAAATGGTCTGACCGGGTCACAGCTTGGGAAACCGATGCCGCGCTGCTAGTGCAACGGAAAGACTTGAAGCAACGTCGCCTCACGATTGAAGCGGAACGTGCCCTCGCCGCATCAATGGCACCGAACCGACAGCTCGTCAGGCCCCTGCTGGTCGTTGTGCCACAAAGTTGGGAAACAGATTTCACCGAGGCGGACGCATAATGGCTTCGAGCGACGCAATCATTATCGGTGAGAACTGGATCAGCGAGCACTACTTCACCACCGACGCGAAATCGCAGTCGTTCACCGCACAGGTCATCGAGCGGCGAAAACAATGGGATGACTCACGGGCCACCGGTGTCCCGAGTACTCGTTCTCGTTTCACCGAAGCCAGGGCCAGCTTGGAGGCGGAACTCGCCGCCGTCACCGCGGGCGTTGATGACGCGCGCCTCGCCGAGCTGTATGAGCGGCTGCTACGCATGCTGGGGTATCGGGGGAGCGGTACCGAACTAGAACGACGCGGTCCGGTCCTCCGCGTCACCGCCCCCGGGTTGTCAGATACCTCGTCGGTGGTGATCGTTTACGCAAAGCCAGTCGAGAGCGTCGAAGACTTACTCGAAAAACACGCCAGCACTCTGATCGAGCCGTTCTGGTTTGACGAAAAAACGGAGCTGACGTCCGTCGCTCGAACACTGACAACCCTGATGATCTCTGACGACGGCCCACAGTTTGCTCTCGTGCTCGCTGGACGCTGGATACTCATCGCTGAGCGTGAACGGTGGCCCGAGGGACGCTACCTCGCCATCAACCTGCAACTCGTCGCGGAACGAAACGACGACAAGCGTGCCGGCGAAATAGACCGCGCACTAACAGCCGTTGATGCACAGTCTCTCCTCCCCGACGCCGAGAGTGGCGAGATCTGGTGGACCGGGGTTCTCGAGGAATCGGTCAGGCACACCGTCGGTGTCTCGCAAGACCTCCGCGACGGTGTTCGGCTTTCCATCGAGCTGATCGCGAACGAGGTAGTCAGCAGGCGCGTCACCAACAGCCTTGATCCGCTTCCCCAGGAGGATGCTCAGGTACTGGCGACGCAGTCGCTTCGGTTTCTGTATCGGATTCTGTTCCTGCTTTACGCTGAGGCCTCCCCGGAACTTGGCGTACTACCCGTGGGTGCGAGTGAGTTCGAACAGGGCTACAGCCTCGACCGTCTTCGCGACCTGACACTCGTCACCCTTAACAGTCCTGCAGCGAACTCCGGAACACACATCTACGACTCCCTCGGCCGCCTGTTTCACCTCGTCGATCACGGACACACGCCACCTCAGCAAACGTCGACGTTCGAATTGGATGTGCCCGGGAAACGACCTGACACTGCGGAGAGGTCTTTCGCACAGCCGGTCCTTGACGAGGGTTTGACCTTTCATTCGCTGCGAGCAGATCTCTTCCAACCGCAAGCCACTGCACACATTGACGCGGTTGGGCTCGGTAACCATGCAATGCAAAAGGTCCTGCGTCACCTTTTGTTGAGCAAAGAATCACGCGGCAAGGACCGTGGTTTCATTTCCTATGCCGAGCTCGGTATCAACCAGCTCGGCGCCGTCTATGAAGGACTGATGTCCTACACGGGATTCTTCGCCGACGAAAACCTTTACGAAGTCGCCAAAAACGGTGTCCCATCGAAAGGATCCTGGGTTGTCCCGGTGACCCGGGCCGACGGAATCAGCCCGGCCGACTTCGTTCAATACGAAGACCCCGACACGATGGAGTCGCGCCCGGTCCTTCATCAGCAGGGCACCTTCGTGTACCGCCTGGCAGGGCGTGAACGCCAACAATCAGCGTCCTACTACACACCAGAAGTGCTCACCAAGTTCGTCGTCTCCCAGTCGCTTGCGGAACTCCTCGACCAAGACGATGCGACCACGCCTGCCGCAGACATCCTGAACCTCACGGTCTGTGAACCGGCACTCGGTTCGGGGGCGTTCGCGATTGAGGCTGTCCGGCAGCTCGCCGACCAATACCTCTCTCGCCGTCAAAAGGAACTCGGCACCCGAATTGACCCGGACGAGTACCCACGCCGGCTGCAAGAGGTGAAAGCGTACATCGCACTGCACCAAGTCTACGGGGTGGACCTGAACTCCACGGCTGTGGAGCTCGCCGAAATATCGTTGTGGCTTGACACCATGGTCGAAGGACTCTCAGCGCCGTGGTTCGGGCTGCACCTCAAACGCGGCAACTCACTCATCGGGGCGCGCCGAGCCGTCTTCACTCGCGCCCAAGTCGAACAAAAAACACACTTAGCGGGAACACCAACAGATGTACCTGTAACGGAACTCGCCGAGAACCTCGCCTCCGAAAAAGTTGCTGGTGCTACGGCCGGCAAGATTCACCACTTTCTTCTGCCAAGCGACGGATGGGGATCCGCGGCCGAAGCGAAAGAGGCAAAAGAACTCACCCCCGAAAACATGGCTGCGCTCAAAGACTGGCGGAAAAGGATCCGCAGCAAACCGACCAAGAAACAACTCGACCAACTCATTGAACTGAGCTACCGCGTCGAAATCCTCTGGCAACTCGCATATCGGCGAATGCAGATCGCCGAACAACAAATTCGCCGTCAGATTCCCGTCTGGGGAGCCGAAAACCTGCCCGTGGGTGGGCAAGTATCTCGTGAAGAAATCGAAGAGTCTCTCGCGGACGAGAACGGCGCTTACCAACGGCTTCGACTTGTTATGGACTCGTGGACAGCACTCTGGTTCTGGCCACTGACCGACCACAGCACTCAGGGTGCAACTCCGCCGACGCTTGATGAGTGGATCGATGCCTGCCAGAAAATTCTTGGGAGGCACCGAGACGCTAAGCCTGCAGCCCGAAGTCACGGGCAAGTTGGGCTAGCGCGGTCCACTAGTTGGGGTGAACTGGGCGTCATCGAGCAAAACGAGATCGGCTTCGCCAGCACCTGGACCGTACACGACGTCCAACAAGCGCACCCCTGGCTACAGGTGACTCAAGCTGTCGCAGCCCGCCAAGGCTTCTTCCATTGGGAACTCGATTTCACTGCCATATTCGGGCGCGGCGGCTTCGATCTCCAAGTCGGAAACCCGCCTTGGGTACGACCGGACTGGGACGAGGCGGCGGCACTCGCTGAGTTCGACATTCGGTGGGCGTTAGAGACCAAAATCGATACAGCACGGGCCACGACGTTCAAATCCGAGACTTTGGCAAGAGAAGACGCCCGGAACTATTATCTCGATGGCCTGGTTGTGACGACGGCCAGCCGTGAAGCAGTATCGGCAGCCTCACGGTTTCCTCTACTCAGGGGGCTTCGGCCCGACCTTTACCGGTGCTTCATGGAACAATCCTGGCGGAACGGGTCCGAACGCGGAATCATCACACTCATCCATCCGGAAACCCACTTCACCGACGAAAAGGCGGGCCTGCTACGCGCAGAAACCTACTCCCGACTCCGCCGTCATTGGCAATTTATCAACGAACTTCAGCTCTATCCCGAAATCCACCACCTCGTTTCTTACGGCGTTCATGTTTACTCGTCGCTGCCATCGGCAATCGATTTCAAGATGGCAACGTCGCTTTACCACCCTGACACCGTCGAACGGTCATTTGCACATGACGGGTCCGGCCCTGAGCCCGGCCTGAAAGATCTTGACGGCAAATGGGACGTACGGCCTCACCACAATCGCATCATTCACGTCGACCAGACCGTTCTGAACACCTGGCACAAAGTTCTCGAGGACGATGCGGTCCCGATCCAGCAATCGCGGATGGTCTATGCGGTGAACGACGCGACGGCTGCTGTATTGGCCAAACTTTCGTTGGCGCCGCGTATTGGAGCGCTCGGGCTGGAATTTTCCCAGGGCTGGAATGAGACTACGGACTTCAAAGCCGGGTACTTTACGAAAGCATGGGGTGCGTCCGCCTCGTGGAACGACGTCATCCTGCAAGGACCACACCTGTTCGTATCGACCCCGATGTATAAGGCTCCAAACGCAACGATGCTCCACAATCAAGACTGGTCCGCGACTGACCTAGAGACCTTGGCACCCGATGCTATCCCAGTCACCTCGTACAAGCCCGCCGGCAACCGCGCGCGATACGATGCCGCCTACACTCACTGGGGCGGAGCCCACACTGATCCCGCACGCAATCACTACCGTGTGGCGTGGCGAAATATGGCGGCTAATACGGGCGAACGCACCCTGATCTCGGCCATTTTTCCTCCGGGCATGGCTCACATTAATGGAGTCACCTCCCTAGGATTTGCTGATGAGCGACCGGGTAATCTCGCGCTGGTTGCCGGAACGATGTCGTCATTGCTTGTCGATTTTGTGTTGAGAGTGGCACCAAAATCCACCATAACTGCGCGAACAGCTAGTCGATTGCCAACCGTTACCAACCACCCTTTGTCGACGGTGATCGCGCTTCGGAGCCTTCGTTTGAACGCGGTCACAGATGCATACGCCGCTTTGTGGGGAGCGTCTTTCGAGAGCGACTTTCGTAATGACTATTGGACTATTCCAGCGCACGGGTCAACAGTCCAGATCGGCGAAACATCCTCCGAGTGGAATTCGGGCGTCCCGTTGCGGCTGGCAGTCGATCGCAGACGTGCCCAGGTAGAAATCGACGCCGCTGTGGCTGTTGCGTTTGAGGTGTCCGCCGACGAACTGTGCACGATCTACCGGACCCAGTTCCCGGTGCTTTTTGGGTATGACAAGCGCGAGTATCTTTATGACACCAACGGTCGTCTCGTGCCGTACTTTGTCGCGTCGGTGTGGCGGAAGAAGGGCGATGACATCACGGAGGGGGAGCGCACCGCGACGAATCAGGCGGGTAATACTTACGTGTACGAGCTTCCGTTTGTGAACTTGGATCGTGAGACTGACATGCGGCAGGCATACGCCCACTTCGAGACAGTTCTGCGGGAGCGTTCGTGAGCGAGTTGTTGCCAACCGTACAGGCGGAGAGTGTCAGGGAAGGTCTCGTCGACTATTTGACGACGACGTTCGCTTTGGCGGATGATGACGCGGGCGACCGTCTGAACGAGTTCCTCAACGACCCGACCGATGGGATCTTCCGGGGACCCTACTTGCGGCTTCGGCTTCCATTTCGTCCGGCAGACGAGGGTTGGCGGAAGCATATTGGCGACTGGCTGACTGGCTTCACCCCGTACGGGCATCAGGCTCGCGCGATCGCACGGCTGACCAGCATCGATCTCGGACCGAACAAACCACGGCCTCTACCGACCCTCGTCACCACGGGTACTGGTTCCGGGAAAACTGAGGCCTTTCTTTACCCGATCGTTGATCACGTCCTTCGTGCCAAACGTGCCGGGCAGCTTGGCACGAAGGCGCTGATCCTGTATCCGATGAACGCGCTTGCGAATGATCAGGCCCAACGTCTCGCAGCGCTCCTGACCGGAAACCCTGCGCTTGGCGGAATCACCGCTGCTTTGTACACAGGGGAAGAGGGTCCCGAACGCACCGTTGTTTCCGCGGACGGTCTGATCACGGACCGGTATGCGATCAGGCATAACGCACCCGACATTCTCCTCACCAACTACAAGATGCTTGACCAGTTGCTGCTCCGCCACGACGACGCAGCCCTCTGGGAACAGAGCGCCCACAGCCTCCAGTACTTGGTGTTGGATGAGTTCCACACTTATGACGGCGCCCAAGGCACCGACGTCGCTATGCTGCTCCGTCGTCTCGGTCTGCGGCTGAAGAGTCATTGGACGGAAGCTTCTGACGTCAGTGATGATGACCGGTTAAGGCCGCTCGGTAAACTCACCCCGGTTGCGACCTCGGCGACGCTTGGCGATAAAGGGGATCCTGCGGCGATGATCGAATTCGCTCACACCGTGTTTGGTGAACTCTTCGACGATGACTCGGTCATCACCGAGTCACGACTTAGTGTCGACGAATGGTCAGGTGACGCTACCGAACGGGTTGAGGTCATCGCGACGGGCCGAAATCAGGATGTCGATTCTGACGTCATCGAGCAGGTTAATGAAGCGGTCGCAACGCTTGCCGAGGACGCCGACTCACGCACGCGGGCTCTCGCCGTGTTCGGGCGACTCTTCGATATCAGCAGTCCAAGTCTTGCTAGTGCAGATGCCGAGTTTCTGCTGGACTTGTCACGCGCCCACCCTTTCATTCGTCGACTTGTTGACGTTTCCACGAATGCTGTTGAGTTACGTGAACTCGCCGGGCTGGTCTTACCGTCACTGTCACCATCTGATGCAGATGTTGACCGGCGGGTAGCGTTTGTGTCCAATGTGGCGGCGGCGTTGAGCCATGTGCGTGCCATCGCTGGCCGCGCCGCGTTGAGTATGGACTTGCATTTATGGGTGCGGGAGCTGACCCGCATCGACCGCGTCGCGACGGGCTCACCCACATTTTTGTGGAGCGATGACGGTGAGGTGGAACTCTTTGACCAAAGCGACGTGTTCGATTCCCGCGGTGCCGATTCGTTCCCGGCCATATATTGCCGTCACTGCGGCCGTTCCGGGTGGGGGGTGTCGCTTGCTGCTGTGGGGTATGACCTTGACAGCAACGACGACACCATCCGAGGTAAACATGCAGCGAAAGAGGGCCGTTTCCGGGCTCTTATGTTCGCTCCTAACGAGGCCGACCAGGCCCGGAACGATGACGACCTCGTTGATGCGACACGTGACGGGCTACGTTTCTTTGCCGTCCGGCAACGCCGCATCCTTGACGCTCTTCCACCGGATGACGACGAGGATTTGTTGGCTGGTGCTGTGCTACCGGTCCTGATTCTTGTCGGTGACGATGCTGATACTGACTCGCAGGACGATTGGTGCCCATCGTGTTTGCAGCCAGATGGTATCCGGTTTCTAGGTAGTGCTATCGCGACGCTTTTGTCGGTGACGCTGTCGACGATGTTCGGTACTGAGGGTCTTGATCTTCGTGAAAAGAAAGCACTCGTCTTTACCGACAGCGTGCAGGACGCGGCGCACCGTGCAGGGTTCGTGCAGAGCAGGTCACATACGTTGACGCTTCGTTCTGTGTTCCGCGACGCGGTCGGTGACGAACCGATCACTCTCGCGGACCTCGTCGATGAAGTTCTTGGCCGCGCCGGGGATGACCGGTTCAAACGGTACCGGATCCTGCCACCGGAACTCTCGGAACGCGGCGAGTTCCCGCGGTTCTGGGACTCGGCGACGCTCCGATCGGTTCCGACCGCTGTCCGTAGCCGGGTGAAGAACCGTCTGCTTTTTGATGCGTCCCTGGAATTCGGTTTGCAGTCCCATCTCGGCCGGACACTCGAGCTCACCGGCAGTGTTGCCGCTGAGGTTGACGCGGGCGCCCCGGAACGGTTGTCGACACTCGCCCGGCCATTACTCATCAACTTCGACATCGGTGTCACCTTCGGCAGCAACATGGCTGCTGAGCTTCAAGATTCGACCCTGATCACCTGGGTTCGTGGTGTCTTGGAACGGATCCGTACACGCGGCGGTATTTCGCATGTCTGGCTCACCCCGTACCTGAAAGACGACGGCAAACGGTGGCTTATCTGGGGTGGCCGGAACCGCGGGCAAGGGGTCCCGGCGTTCCCACCAGGCAGACCCGCACCCGCATTCCCCCGCATAGGTGGCAACGCCCAAACGGGTAAGAAGAACGACAACCTGGATGCTGTTGCGTCAGCTCAGAGCTGGTACGCCGTGTGGACGAAGAAGATGTTGGGGGTCTCCGCGACTGACGGTGGCCGGCTCGCCGTTCTGCTTCTTCGTGAACTCGCCAAACGCGGCACCCTAACAGTCACCAACAGTGACTCGTCGGCTGAAATATTTGCTCTGCAACCCAGCCTGGTGGTGCTCTCACCAACCCGGACCGCGGACATTCAAGCGGGCCGACACACCCTGGTGTGTGACGTGTGCCGGACAATCGTCCCCGGAACTGCCACCGTCGTCGACCAACTGGCGGATGCTCCGTGTACGGTGATGCGCTGCCCCGGCCACCTGCGCAGGCAGGGCCGCGGCGATAACTACTATCGCCGCCTATACCGATCCCGTGACATGAGACGTATTGTCTCTCGGGAGCATACGAGCCTGCTGGATGCTGAGACCAGGCTTCGGTACGAGAACGGTTTCAAAAGCGGTCATCAGGAGCCGCAATCACCGAACGTCCTTGTCGCAACACCCACCCTGGAGATGGGTATCGACATCGGGGACCTGTCCACCGTCATGCTCGCTTCCCTCCCGCGAAGTGTCGCATCGTATTTGCAACGCGTTGGCCGCGCAGGCCGGCTGACCGGTAACGCGCTGAACCTCGCGTTCGTGACCGGACGGGGCGAGAATCTGCCGCGGCTGGGTGACCCCCTCTCGATCATTAACGGAGCCGTCCGGCCGCCCGCCACGTACCTCAGCGCAGATGAGATCCTCCGGAGACAATACCTCGCGTACCTCATCGACGGGTTTGCCCGGTCTGCGGATCGAAAGCACCCACGCACAGCGCAGGCCGCGATCGGACAATCTGGGGATAACAGTTTCCTCGGCGACCTCATCATCGAGTCCGAGACGCACACCGACGCGCAGCTTAACATTTTCCTGGACTCCTTCAGTTCTCTGTCCGCGGCGGCAGAGTTGGGACTTCGGGACTGGGCGAAACCGGCCGACCAGCCTGGGTCTAGTGCGCTTGCACAATATCTCCGAAGCGCATCGCAGCGTTGGGCGAAAACGGTCGAGACGCTCTCCTTCCGGCGCCAGCAAATCGAGAAAATACTGCCGGAACTTCAGAAACAGGCCGAGTCGCCGGCTGCGATCGACGAGGACAGGCGGGCATTTCGTTCCGCGTCTGCTGCCCTGAAAATGACGGGTAAGCAGTTGTCCGTTCTCAAAGGCGAGCATTGGATTGCGGTTCTGGAGGAGTACGGGATCCTCCCTAACTACACTCTCCTCGATGACTCGGTCACTCTCGATGTCGCGCTCAGCTGGATTGATCCGGACACGGAGCGGTACGAAACCGATGCTGTTTCCTACAAGCGGGGCGCATCAAACGCGCTCCGGGAACTGGCTCCGGGGGCAACGTTCTACGCGCACGGGCTCGAGGTCCTTATCGATGCTGTGGACCTCGGTACCGACGGTGCCGCGATCCGTAGATGGGCGCATTGCCCGGCCTGCGGGTTCGCCTCCGACCTTGGCGAGTCAGGCAAGATCGTCATTGTCGGTTCGTGCCCGCGGTGTGGGAGCAGGGCGATCGCGGATGTTCGGCAGCGTTTTGAGGTCGTTGAGTTGGAGCGCGTGTCGGCTGAGGTCCGTCGGGATGAGGCACTCATCGGGGATCGCCGGGACGAGCGGAAGCGTGAACGCTTTGCAGCGTTCGTGGCAGCCGATATTGATCCGGCCCACGTTGTCCGGCAGTGGTTCGTAGAGAATCACGGCTTCGGGGTCAAATATTTGCGCACCCTGACGATCCGGTGGATCAATGCCGGCCGGGCAGGAGTATTTGCTCCGGCCTCAACGATCGCTGGCACTGACCAGTCCGCACCGTTCTTCCGGGTTTGTGGGCGCTGCGGCAAGCTGGACATGACATCGCGTTCGAACCGGCCAGAAGAACACCGCGCCTGGTGTCCGCTTCGCAAATCATCTCAAGAAGATGCTCGCGTCATTGCGCTTTCGCGCACCCTGACAACACAGGGGGTTGTCCTCCGGCTGCCGCCGGCGGTCACTCTCGGTGACCGTTTCGCTGTGCCCAGCCTGTCGGCGGCGCTTCTCCTGGGCCTCCGCGAACAAATCGGTGGTGCCCCCGACCACATCCAGATTGAACCGGTCATCGACCCGACGCTCAGCGACGGCGGGGACAACTATGAGGCGCTACTACTTCACGATGTCGTCCCAGGTGGCACGGGGTACCTTGCGGAGCTCGCTGACCCGACCAAAATGTGGGATCTGCTGCTCCGTGCGTACCGGAAAGTCCGCGACTGCCCGTGCAAAAACGAAAGCCATAAACGGCTTGCTTGCCATTTGTGTTTGTTGCCGTTCACCCCTCCCGGCCTCGTCGACAGTGTGTCCCGTGAGGCGGCCGAACGGCTCCTCCGCTCACTCCTGCTCGGTTCCGAGACCAGCAAAGAACCCGGCGACACAGTCGGTTGGACACTGACCGAAACCCCGCCGGCACCGGTAGATCACGAATCGCACCTCGAACAGGAATTTCGGGTCGCGTTCGGGTTACGAATGGCCGCTCTTGGCGCTGTGGTAGCGGAAACCCCGGGCCCGAAAGGCAACAAACTCCTCATCACCGGAATTGGGGCGTCCGGTCGGTGGACCCTGTCACCGCAGCAGAGCGTAGCGAACAGCATGCCCGACTTCACCCTCACCTCATCCGACACCTCAATCCCGGAGGTGCAGATCTTCACCGACGGGAAAGCCTTCCACGCCACCAATGCGCACAACCGGTTAGCGGATGACTCGTTCAAACGTGAGGTCCTCAGAGACGCCGGCCACGTCGTTCTCGGGATCACCTGGGCTAACCTGCAAGACGGCGCGCACCCGCACCCTCCGGCCTGGTTCTCTGAACCCCTCGCAATGAACCTGATGGACCAATTCGGGTACAACAGAGACGCGTTGACCGGGTTGATAGGAGGCCCGTTAGGGTTCCTCACCGCGTGGATGAGCACAGCTTCAACAGGTGCCTGGCAAAGACTCGCGAACGCGGTGCCTGGCATCATCTCAGCGGCCGCGCAGCACAAATTCGGTGTCGCCGCGGATACCTCACTGGAAGAAACAGCCCGCCTCATCGTTCTCGGACACCAACCCCCAAGCAGCGGGGGAGGGGAACCTACCTGGGCCTACCAGCATGGCCCGCTGTTAGCGGTATGTCGCGCGCCAGGAATGAACGTCACCGCAGCGGAGATCGTCGTGGTTCTTGACGACCGGGCATCCGCGCTTGACAGCGCCGAATTTGACCAGGCCTGGCGTGAGTGGCTCTCGCTCTCCAACGCCCTAAACCTCCGGCGGCTGACTACCAATATCACAACTGCGACCCGTCTCTTGGGCGAGCCTGGATCAGACGATGACACAAACCCGGCTGCTGCGGCCAGTCCTAGCAGCGGTGCAGGCGAAAAGGCAGCGGATGCGCTGCCGCCCTCATGGCAAGCGGTCGTCAACGCATTAGAAACCGACGAGGAACGCGAATTCGCCCGCGAACTTGCCGCACTTGACGTTCCGCCGCCCGCGTTGGGATTGGAATCGGACGAGGGTATCCCGATCACCTTCGCCTGGGCAGAACAGCGTCTTGCCGTTGAATTCCTCTGGGATGAAAACGACAAACGTGACCTTGAAACATCCGGCTGGACGGTGATCGCCGCGGACCCACACGAGATCGCACGGTTCCTCACTGGAAAAGAAGGCTGAACATGCCGTACATCGTGATGACACCAAGCGTGAACAAACTCGAACCGGCTGTGAAAAAGAAAGCCTTCGCGTTCCTTGAAAAACTCGGAACCAGCGACACTACACCCGGGCTTCACATCGAACCGCTGCACAACGTTGCCGACCCACGGGTCCGAACGGGACGCGTCGACGACGCCTACCGGGCTGTCCTGTTCAAGGTGCAAGGAAGCGGCGACGACGCACACTACGTTTTCATCGGCATCTGGCACCACGACGAAGCAATCGCGATTGCCCAAAAAACCCGGCTAACCATCAACCCAGTGAATGGTGTCGCCGAACTCATCCGCGAAACCACACCCACCGACAACTTCGGCAGCGCACCCCAGCCGGCCACCGTTTCGGCACGTGCGGGGGAGACATCCGCGAGCCCAACTACGGACAACTTCGCCCGGCCCTCAGCGACCAACACCGACACTATCGGCGGAACCACGGCCGGCAGCACAGAAAGCCCGGCAGGGCCTCTGCTTCCGGCCTTGGGATACACCCTCGACGCGCTGGTGGAGGAACTTGGAATCGACCCAAGGATCGCTGAGGCCGCCCTCGCCGCGCATACCCCCGAGGCGCTTGACGAGGTCGCGGAACGCGCAGCGGACCGTGCCCTCTGGCAGGCCCTCGCGATCCTGGAACTTAAAACCGGTCTGCCCGTTGAACGGATCCGCGGCGACCTAGCACTCGACAACTACGAACCAGAAACAGAACGGGACGAAACCGAAGACGACCGACTCATCCAGGCCCTAAAGCATCCCGCCGCCCAAATCTCCTTCACCATCGTCGATGACGAAGCGCTCACCCGAGCGATCGAAGACGGAGACTTCGCCGAATGGCGGGTATTCCTGCACCCCGAGCAACGCAAATACGCCGAGCGCAGCTGGAACGGACCCTTCCGGCTCTCCGGCGGTGCCGGGACGGGGAAAACGGTTGTGCTCCTGCACCGCGCCCGGATGCTCGCCCAACGCAACCCGGAAGCACGCATTGTGCTCACCACATACACAAAAAACCTCGCTGAAGCGCTGGAAAGCGACCTCCAACGGCTCGCCCCTGAGATCCGCATCGCCACCGCACTTGGAGAACCCGGTGTGTACGTCGCCGGTGTCGATGCCCTCGCCTCGGCCGTTCTCAAATACGCAAGCACAGACATTGATAACGATGTCGAAGCTGTCCTCGGTTACCGAGGTAGCGAAATCACCACACGCACCAACGCCGAGGCATGGGCGGACGCGTTCGATGACGCAACCGGATTAGACCCGGAACTCCGAAACGGTACGTTCTTCACCGCCGAGTATGCCCTCGTCGTGCTTCCCAACACCATCACAACCCGGGAGCAATATTTAAAGGTCAGAAGACCTGGACGTGGGGTGAAACTTGACCGTGCGCGCAGGAACGCTGTATGGGACGCCATCGAAACGTACCGTCGCCGTACCCGGATGACCGGCACTGCGGACTTTGAAGAAGCTTCCGCGATCGCCGCCGCTCATCTGGTTCGCGTCCGTATTGAAACCGGCTCATCCCTCGCAGATCATGTCCTCATCGACGAAGGCCAGGACCTTACCCCAACCCGTTGGCAACTCCTTCGAGCCCTCGCAAATGAAGGAGCTGATGACCTGTTCATCGCAGAGGACTCCCACCAACGCATCTACGGACACCGCGTCATCCTTGGACACTATGGGATCAAAATCGTCGGCCGATCGCAACGCCTCACCCTCAACTACCGGACAACCGCCCAAAACCTCGCCTACGCTGTCGGGATCCTCGAAGGTGCCCCCTTCATCGATCTGGAAGACGTCAGCGAAGACGCAGCTGGGTACCGCTCCGCCAGGCACGGGCCTAAACCAATGCCGCTGCCCGCAGCCACAGCAGCTGACGAAATCAGTAACGCGGCCGACCTCATCACGAGATGGCTCACCGCAGAGAACGCCCCCGCCCCGGAGAGTATCGCCATCCTCGTCCGAGACGGCCGCACCCGCGACTACGTCGCTCGCGCTCTCAACGACCGGAAAATACCAGTGCGCCCCATCGACCGCGGCGTCATTAAAACCGGTCAACCACTGGTCATGACCATGCACCGGGCAAAAGGCACCGAATTCGCCAATGTGCTCCTCTTCGGGCTCGACGACAAAACCCTACCCAGCGCAACAGCCGTGAAATTTTTGCCCGAAACAGAACGGGCCGATGCCCTGCTACGAGAGCGTTCCCTGCTCTATGTCGCCGCTACCCGCGCCCGCGACCAACTCGCCTACTCATGGAACGGGTCGAGATCACCCCTACTTGAGCGATTCGTCGCCCATGAAGGTTTGAGCCATTCAGAATCAAAGCCGAATCACGCAGGCTAGATTTCTGACTATGGCTGGCTCAATGGAGACCACCTGGCAATCTAAGCGGAACCCGCTCACTCCAGAGCTGGTGCCCATCGAAGCGAATATTCAGACTCGCGCGTGCATCATCTGCGCGTTGCCTCCCGGGGGTCTCGAGGACCCGCGAACGAGAACGTTCGAGAAGCCGCCAACTGCTCGTGTTGCGACGCTGCTCCGCCGAGGGCACCGCAGTAAGGTCGAAGTCACGGCCATTGGGACGTGTGGAGGGGTCAATGGATAAGAACGAGAAAAAACGGCTTCGAGCCCACGTCGGGGAGCATCTTGATATCTCGGGCGCTCGGCTGACGGATGATGAGGCCGAACAGCTCGCTGATTTCGTCGATAACTACGACGAATTCCGCGGACGGTCGGATACCCGGACCAGTACCCACGTCGGCTGGAGCTCGGAAGGCAAGTACACACGGGAAGAGACATACACCGACACTTTTACACATGACGTTGGTATCCGAACCGACTACTCCTACCAGGACGACGACGGCCAAACGGGTGAGTCCAGCAATAACGTAACTGACGCACGTGGGGTTCTGAATTGGCTCAATGACCGCCGACGAAAGTGACGAAGGCCGATGGGTTCTCGAGTCTGCTTATCGACCGCTCGGTGACACGGACGAGCCTCGATGCGCCAGACATTTCGCATCTATCGAGGGTGTATCGGGCTGCTGCGGCACGGGCGGCCGCCATCCAACTCATTCCCTTGGTTTCAGGAGCTGACTGCGTGCTGAGCGATAGCAGGACGCACAACTACCTTCGGCGAGTCATACGCGTCCCGACTGTGGTTGAATCCTCTTATGACCAACGCGGGGGCTGGGACGACGACTTCATGGGCTCGATCCCACGAGCTGCCATCGGGTTCGATGCCCCTTGGTGGTATGAAAGAAGAACTAAGTAAAGCGTTCCTTCACCTGCTTGCAAGCGCCACCGGTCTAGACGTTGGTGAGTGGGGTCAAGATTATGACGTCCGCGACGTCACGTTGAAGTCCCGGGTCGAGTATCCGGATCTCAGCGACGCCGGAATAGACGTGCAACTCAAGTGCACGGGCCAGGAGTCAGTCGAGCGTGCCGACACGATAGCTTGGTCTTTAAGCAAGCGGACAATTACGCGCATGACAAAAACGATGCGCGCTACGCCATTCCTCCTTTGCGTGCTCGTCACGGACGCCGACTCAGCATACTGGCTAGATGCCAACGTAGATGGGCTTCTGGCGCGGAGCCACATGTACTACCTCTGGGGTCATGATCTGCCAGCACCTATCGAGACGCAGGAAAGTCAGACGGTTCACATACCGAAAGCAAACGTGCTGACTCCAGCGCGCTTGCTCGACCTGATGGAGGAGGCAAGCAAGTGGCGCGCTCATTGAATAACGCTTTCGGCGAATACGGTGCGATTCTCGATGACTCCCGCGTTGCTCAATTCTTAGCGAGCCGTAGCTGGACTATTCAATCCGACCTCGGCTACGCGCAGATTTGGAGTGAACCTGGCGCAGAGGGCGATTCAGTCGCTCGCGTTCTACTGCCACGAAACACCTCACTCGACGACTATGAACTACGTCTCAACCAAGCAATCTCGCGGATTAGTGAGACTTATGATTGGCGACCATCGGACCTAGCAGAGCAGATTGCGGCAGTTCGAGCTGACCTGTTCTTCGTACGTGTCGATCAGCATATGGCAGATGGGACGATCCCGTTACGTCAGGCTACACACCTGTTGGACAGCATTGACGACATGATCCGGTCTGCGGCGATCACTGCCGACAACCCCTACGCCTCAGGCCGGGGCCGCACTTCGGCAACAGTCAACAATTTCTTGAACGACGATGTTCGTATGGGCCATACCAAACATGGGAGCTTCATAATTACCGTCGCGGCTCGACTCGACGGCGAGAGGGTCGACACACAAACGGCATCTCCAAAATCTGATGCAAGAGCAGGCGAAACTTCCGAGGAGTCCAAGCCAGTTGGTTTTACTCGGCAGGTGATGACTACCCTTGCTCGCGGTCTTTTTGCAACGAAGCAAGTCGCTGAGTCTCAAGAGGGTGCCCCTGCTTTGGAAGAGGCCATGGCGTCTGGCATGCGATTGCCGTTGGTAAAGGCCCTTCAATCCATGGGCGCCGGCGACGGGTTGCGCTCCATTGACCTTTCCTTCGAGTGGGCGCCAATAGAGGCTCAGCGAGAGGCAGTACCAAACAAAATTCAGATTCCGCGCGAGACAATATTGCTCTTAGAAGGAGTGGAAGCCCGGCTTGCGCGGGAAGAGCCTCCACGCGAGGTCACGTTAACTGGCCCGGTTGTTGAGCTGCGCCGCGGCGAACGATCGAACGACGATGATGCCGCGACCGGAGAGATTGTCGTGCGCGCTGACGTCGACGGATCTTGGAAAAGAGTGACGATCGAGCTATCTGGCGATGACTATGATGTCGCGATCGCGGCGCACCGAGAGCAACTTCCATTTACCGTGTCGGGTGTTCTTGAAAAGGTGAAGCGCAGCTGGGAACTTACGAGCCGGATCAAAGTCGACAAATCTTTCATTGAGTTCCGGCAGCAGCACCGCGGTGAGGTACCCGTAGAAACTTCAGAGTCGGATTGAGGTGCGCAGCCGGTGGCTGCTTACAGCAAGAATCCGTAACCAAACCGTCGTTGCGACAACCGGCGCCAGCATTTCTGAGGTTCTGATCGAGCATTGAATACGCGAGGGTTGAATTCGTTGCTATTAGGCCCGGCTGTTCGACACACGGGTGTTGCCCTGGCTGCAAGAGACCTACGTCAGCGCGGAAGTTCACACCGCATCCTTCGCTCTAAGCCGCTGGAAGATGTCCAGAACTGGCAGCCTGGTCATGATTTTATGTTTTCTGGCCGGCTTCCTGGAGTTCCTGCATCTAACGCAATTCCCGCTCGTTTTGCGCTGATAATGGATATTTCGTCAAGAACCTGACCAATCCGGCGATCACGTCGAGTAATGGCCAGGTCAGATTCTCAAAGGGGCTAGAACAAGCTCAAATAGGTTTCTCTGAGCGGAGCCCGATCAAGCCAAGTGTCGGATCGCCGGGCTCGGGGAACACACTGCCGTTCCGGATGGCAGCGAGGTGCACGGCGCAGACCGCGTAAACGGTGAAGATCCCGTTGTCGTTCACCGTGAACTCGGCGCCTGCCGGCGCGGTGCACTCGCTGATCAGACAAGCCGTCCATTCCATGAACCGAGACTAGCGCCGGGTATCAGACGACCGTGTTGGCGACAGCCGTTTGCATTGCGGCGCCAGTCAGTGCGACGCCGGTCGGGGCCTCAGTAACGCGGTCGTTTCGCGTATATTGCGAATGCTGAAATCAGCCTCTTGACATAATTGCGGTTATCAGCTTTTTATGGTGTCTTTAAACGTGTCTTACAGGGCTCTTTTAGCTAGTCTTGTGGTAGTTTCTGGGTATGACGAATCTTGCTTTGCGCCCGGTGGGCCGGGACGTGCATGGTCAGGCGGTACGTGCCGGTTCTGTGGTGATCGTGTCGCGGTTGCAGGAGATCCTGGGTCGCGATGTGGTCGCGATCATCACGGGTAAGCAGCCCCGGCAGGTGACTCGTTGGGCGACGGGAGATGCTGCACCGACAGCGCACGATCAGCAGCTTCTGCGGGACACGTACCAGGTCGTCGAGTTGTTGGCTGAGGTCGAGGGTCCTGAGGTGACAAGGATGTGGTTCATCGGCATGAATCCTCAGCTCGATGATCAGGCGCCGGCTGAAGCGATCACGGCGGGTAATGTCCGGGATGTTATGGCTGCCGCTCGCGCTTTCGTCAATGCCGGCTGAGCTCGCCCTCGTCGCTGCTCCCTCTGTTCTTTGGCGAGTCGAACGCGCCGAACCTCCGTTACGGTTTTCGCAACTGAACCTCGTCGACGCCGCCAACGACCGGGCCGGGAACCGTTTCGATGTTCCGGGTGCTGGCGTGCTTTACGGCGCAACGGAACCGTCAGGCGGATTCGCTGAGACCCTCGCAGGCTACCGTCCCCGAGCTTCGATGCTGCGTGCGTTCTCCGAGGTAGAAGCAGTGCCAGGACGCGAGCTGCCTGGTGACGTGTCCGTAGCGTGGTTGCGATCACGGCGGCTTCGATCCTTCACCACCGTCAGCGCCCTCCCGTTCGTCGACGTCGAGTCCCCGGCCACGCACACGCATCTGACCGCTGCCGCAGCCGACGTGCTGGTGCAGCAAGGCATAGAGAACCTTGATGTTGCTCATATTCGCGGTCCGAGCAGACGGCTCACCCGGGCAATCGCGTCGTGGGTGTATTCCCGTACCGACACCCATGGCGATCCGCTCTACGCTGGCATCCGCTACATGTCCCGGCTGGGCGCTTTCGAATGCTGGGCGGTATTCGACGGCACCACGGTCGAACTGCTCTCCTCCAGCACCATCGCCCCAGCGGACGAGCCGCTCACGGCAACGCTCAAACAGTTCGGGATGACCATCCGCCCTGCGCCTGAGCGATCATCCGCCCTGTCAGCCCCTGAGCCCGAAGCTCGAGCACCAGCTTCGTTTTGATCCTACGTACCATTGGTGAGGAGCCTAACCAGCCGGCTCCGAACGACAATATTCCGCCACCCCCACGGTAATGACACCGACACCGACTATCGGGAAGTGGCTCTCAACGGCAATAACCGTGGCTCCCAGAAACGCGAATATTCACTACCAAGACCCCGTTACCTTTCCTACGGTTTTTTCGCTGCGAACGTGCCTCAAAAGCAGGCCACCAACCGCTCCAAAAACCGAGCCCGCACCTCTCATTTCGGGTAACTCTCCGTGGGGTTCAGACGCTCCCGTCATCTACGCGGCTAAATTTTCCCCTTTTCAGCCCTTAATCTCGCCGGTCGTCTTCGACCGGGCGACGGTAAATTTCGTCGCTTGTTAGAGGTTCCTCCCGGGCGCGAAAAGGCGTCGAGTTTGCCTTAGCAAGGCTGACCCTCAGCATGGCTCCACGGATCATAAGTAGGAGAAAAATTCCCACCAACCCAGCCGTGAAGGCTCCAGGGGCAAACGTCTGTACGGCCTTGGAGAGTACGTACCCCGGGGGAAACACACAACTTACGCTGAGGCCTGTAGATGCGTCTGTGGTGCAGCTACTACCGCCGGCGTCAGCTAGCTGACCAAACATTATCTGGAGTGTCACGGCTGCAATGATCAACGCCAACGACAGCGCCAACATTAGAAATTGTGAGACGCGGAAAGCGCGCAGGCGCTGAGCGTCGACCTGTCCATCTTCTTCTTCATGGAGAGCCTTCCAACCGGTGCTGAAACTCACGTCGCTCAGCTCCTGATCTTCTCGGCCGGGTGTGTACCGATCCCGTCGGGCCATGCTTTGATCATCAGTGGGACGTCTGCGAGCCACATGGTGTTGATTCGGGCAATGAAGTCTGCTTGGGTCTTCGGGAGGTCTTTCATGATGATTTGGGTGGGGCCGAGGATCACGATGACACTGCCGCGTTCGTGCATGGCTGACCACCATTTTTCGGGGTGTGATTCATCGAACCGCGCGCCGAATATGATGTTGCCGGGCTCTGAGGGGCTTCCAGTGCGGTAGAAATCGGCGTCGTAGCGAGAGGACAAGTCGAGCATGATCTTCTCGGTACGGCCGATATTGCCTGGCCCCGCTGTTGTTTTCATCCGGCGAAAGCCGAGCGATTCCGGGGCCGTGTCGGCGAGTTCGGTGATATCACCGACGAGAACTGGTACGGGAATTGCGTAGAAGCCGGCTTCGAGTCTGAGCCAGGTTCCGGGGCCGTAGGTCGGCCGGAATTGTGGTGCCCGACTGTTGGTCTTTTTGCGTGTACTCATGTGTTCCTCGTTCCTCTCGGTTGACACGTACGTGTCAATTGGTTGTTTGGCCGGTTTTCAGCTGCCCGGTGACGTGGCCAACGTCGATGTGTACGTGGGTGCAGCTGTCGTTGAAGTCGGAGAAGTTCGTGAGCGCTGGTTCGTCGCCTGCGGCGGCGCGGCATTCGCTTTGGCCAAGGCCTGCGTCTTTGGGCATGATCGGGTCAAGGACAGCGATCAACCTGAGTGCGTTCGCGTCTGCGCCGTTGGTGCTGGTGCCGCCGAGGGAGTAGAAATCGATGGCCTGACCGCCGCCGTTGGCGTAGTGCGCGGAGAGCAGACCGGCGCCTTCGATCTGCCCGGTGCATTTGCGGTTGATGTCGCTGACGCCGATCTTGCCGAACGTGTGCAGCGCGATCACCATGACCTGGAGGATGCGGGTATCGATCCCGCAATCAGGCATCGCTTTGCCCTGAGCGATCCAGCGGATTTCTTTGATGTGGTCGGGTACCGAGCCAACGAGGTTGCCGTTGTCGGCCGCGGTGACAAGCTCCTGGGCGAGTGCGACCGCATCGCCGCCGACACCGCACGATCCCGCCCCAGACGTAGACGAGAGCGCTTGAACGATTGCCGCCGCCTTTGTGAAGAACGGCGTGTAATAGTTCGGGTCGGCGTTGACTTGAATCGCGTGTGCAGCTGTCGTTGGTGTCATGCTTTCCCAGCCGGGTAGGTTCTTTAGCCGCTGGAAAAAGAGGGTCGCGGATTTGAACGGATCCATCCGGTCGGCGTAGTTGCCCCATGTGTGCTGCTGCTGGAACAGGCCGATAGAGTCGGCCACGGTGCCGTCGGGGTTGATAGCGCCGTCGCCCGTGGCTTCGTTGTTCAGGCCGTGCTCACCTATGGCGACCATCACACCGATAGTTTCGGCCTGGGTATCCATTCCGAGCGTCACGGCGGCGTTCATGATGTACGCGGCGTTGGTGAGCTGGTCGCCAGAGAACCCGGCGACCGTTCCCGCCTGGGCAGCGGTGGCCGGGTTGACGTTGCTTCCGCCGCACGCTGCGCTGGCGCTCTGCCCGCCAACGCCGAGCATGCCCACGAATAGCGCCACGACGGCCACGGCCGCGGTGACTGATACGGCTTTGATTGCTCCCATGGGTTACGCCGTCTTAGCCGTTCCTGCGAGCCCCTCGTCGGTGTTTGTGACGCTTACCTCCCACGGTGAACGGATGTGCTGCACGTGCGTTTCTGGGTGGGAACCGTACTTGAAGATGTAGTGCCCGTCACCGAGGGTTTCGATGGTTTTGGTGGTTTCGGGTGCAAACCCGAACGTTCGCGTGCACCACAACGCATCCTCCGGCCGATCCTGCCGGAAAACGTAGATGGATTGGGCTTCTTGAATGATCGCGATACCGGGCGAGTTGGGGGGAATGTCGGTGCCTTTGTGCATCACGAACACGTTGCTGATGCCGAGGCCGCGCGCGAGTTTCTGGTTCGATTTGATGAGCTGCGCTGACGGGCCACCGATTAGGTGCCAGCCCTCTTCGTAAACAACGGTCGTCGCGGGGCCGCGCTCTCCCCGTAGCCGGCCGAGGAGCCATTGGTGACCGATGGCCATGACAACGGGAACGGCTGGGCCTTCATCATCGAGTTGTGAGATATCGAACGAGGTCAACTTGCCCTTGAGGTCAACCTCTTTAGAGGTCTCACCGTCGAGCAACCCGGCGTACTCTTCCAGCAACTCGTTGAGTGTCCATCGCACTGACAGGCCCGCCCTGTGCAGGTCGTCGCGCGCCGTCGGAGACATCTCGCGGTAGTCGGCTTGGTCGGTGACGCGGCCGAGGTTCGGGAGAATGTCTGCCAGCGTCGGGGTGCGGGAAACATCGTCGTACTTATCGAGCGTCATGTGAAGCGCTGCGCGCAGCGCCTCCTTCTCCCACTCACCCAGCGGTTTGTCACCGCGGCCGAGCCGGGTAACGATGTTCAGTAGCCGGAACTGACCTTTCACTCCTCCGCCGCGAGCGATGACCGGATCGAGGAGGTTCAGGTGTGTTCCTGAGCCGTCTGTGTTGAACCGGATCGGTTTGGCTTGGAATTTGCGGAGCACACCCGAGTACTCTCCCTCGCCCTGTTGATCTTTCTTGTCGAACACCACCACGCGGCGGTCTGCCAGCAGCAACGGCCGCATCACAAGAACCGTTTTCGTGAAGCTACTTTTACCAGCGCCGACGCTGCCCATAACGATCACGTTGGGGCTGGATACGTCGCGCTTTGGCTTGTTGTTGTACGCGGTTACAGGGTCGTGCGCGACTGTTGTGCGGGAGAGCACGTCGCGGCCATTCACGATGCCTTTGGTGCCTGTTGGCGGGCCGATGAGCGCGGTATTGAGAATTTCGGCCTGCCGTGTCGTGGTGGGTGCCCCCTCCACGGAAGGCGCGTAGAACCCGCGCCGGGCCTTCCCGCTGTTGGTGCGCAGGCGCGTTCCCGGCGCGTTCCAGGGCACTATCTCGGTCTGCTTCTTAGCTGCCTCCCCTGGTGCTGTGCTGCTCTGCACGGTGGGCGGTGCGAAGTTTTTCAAGATCGGCATTGACCATAGGCCTGAGTTTGTGGACTCTGTTTCGCTCGGCTCAACGTGCTTGCTCATGAGAGTGCTTCCTTCTCGGATTTACCAGCGAGCCGGTCGTAGACGCGGGCTGAGAATGATGAGCCGCCCGCGGTCGTACCGCGGGCGATTGGCCAGGTAGTTCCCGCTGCTGCTGACTGGTAGGAGTCCTGCCAGTCCAACCGCTCGATCCCAAGACCTGTCGAACAGGTTTCCTCCAGCTGCCGTGACGCGCGCGCCAGCCCATCGCGGGTGCGAGCGGAGACGGTCACGAAACCGACCCACGCCGCACCGTTATGGTGAGAGCCCGACGCGAGGTCTTGGGTTCTCCTGCTCGCGGCGGTGATGCCTGCGCCGTTATCGTCTACGTCGAGCTGGCCTGCTTCGAGTTTCGACTGCTTATCGGCCAGGTCGCGCACCAGGTCTTGCCGGGCCGATGCCTTGGCCTCTCCCGCAGGGATGAGGTGAATGTGAAATGAGATCGAGCGGACGAATTGAAGCTCGCTACCGATCAACAGATCAAGCGGCCAGAGCTGTGTGCGGGGCGCGGTGGCCAGAGCCTCGGCGCTGATCTTCGCGGTGCGGTGCCACCACTGCGTGGGCACTCCCCCGGCAGTCGGGTCGAGGTCGTCGACGACATACGCGGAGAACTCGTCGTGCGAGGGGCTACCAAAGTTGCCGGGTTCGATATCCCGCACATAATCGATCGGCCAGGTGGGGTTCTGCTGGTGCTTCATGATCGCCGCTGTCTGCCGTGCAGACAGCGCAGCAACATCGCCCAGGCGGGCATCTTTGAGCCCGCGAACGGTTGAACGTATTTCCTGTTCCATCACTGCCCGCCAGCCGTCCCGGCCCCGCGCGTAGCGTTCTGCGGTGTTATAGAACGTGGGCGTGAGCGGCCACTTCACGATGATGTAGTGCCGCTGCACCATGGCACCGTCGCCGGTCAGCCTCAGAACCTCGGCGTAGGAATTCACGGCCTCTGCCGGTGCGGCGGGGTCGAGGCTGCTCTGCACCCAAAGCTCCTGTAATACTGAATCGGCGGGCAGCACTCGCGTGAGCGTCTGCACGTCTCCAACCAGTGACGACGGCACCGCGCGGGACGCGAGGAATCTGCCCCACGCTTCGGCGGCTCGCGACATTTTCGATTCCGACTCGATGCCGCGCAGCTGGCCGGTGACCGAGAAAGCTACCGAGAGATAGGGTTCCTCACCCGTTGGGGCGTGCCAGGCGATGCCGGGCATGTTGGCGTCGTATTGGAGCCAGCCCATGCCGTCTGCCCCGTCTGGCATCGCTCGCATTGCTGTGAGCTCACGCTGAGCCTTCCAGGCTTCATCCTTGGTTCCGGCGTTTTTTGCGGCCTCGCTGAGCTGATCCCACGCGCCCACCTCGTAGGGCACAAACGCATCTGTCCCGGTCTTCACGCGCGCTTTCCAGCGCTCCCGCTTAGTGCGCCGCTCCAAGATGGAGCCGCGGTGCGTCTTGGCTGTGAGAACGAACGTGACAGCGCAGCCGAGCACACCGATGATGAGCCCCGGCGCACCCATAAGCGGGGTCAGGACCAGGCCCGCGGTAATAAAGATTCCGATGAGAATGATTCGTGCGCGTGAATGTGTGCCGCCGAAGAACGAACGGTGTCCGCTTTCTCCGCCGAGATAGCGAACGACGGGAGCGGAGCTGGTCTGTGTCATAGCTGATCCTGTTCAATGTCTGGTTCATCCATCGCGGCGATAGCGTGCTCGCCGCCCACCTTTGCTACGTCCACGCCTTTTTGAGCGCCAGCTGCTACAGCTGCCGCGGCGATGGTTGGAATGCCGATAGCGGCGCCGACGCCGGTAGCGGACTCAGCCGCGCCCGCCGCGGCCATTCCCTCGGCCGCGCCCGCACCGGCCGCGCCCGCACTGCCCGCGGCGCCTGCCGCACCGCCCGCGGCGCCACTGCTTGCCGCGGTGGCGGCACTGCTGCCGGCACCGACGGTTTCACCGGAGCTAGCCGCTGCGCGCGACGCCGCTGCCTCCGATAATGAACCGCCCTGCGCGCTCGAACCGCTGTTGCCAGCCGACGAGCTGCGTACCGTGTAAGCGTCATCCGATTCAGACGGTTCCGACGAGCTGCTTCGGCCCTTATTTGAACCGAACTGTTCCATCGCGTCGTTCATGTTTTTCGACCCGATGGTGTTGCCTCCGCCACTTAACGAGGGGCCTTGAGTTCCGCCCGTGCCTGCCGGGATGACCGGCGCGAACTTCATTAGCAGCAGCGGTGATAGAGCCGCCATAAACAACGACAGGATCGCGACGACGAGCGTCACAAGTTTCTGCAGAGACACGTTGGAGCTGCCGAACGTCGAGACAGAACTTGATGTCATCGAGAACGTGAACCCGAGTAAGAAGAACAACAACGGGTGAGCGGCGAGCAAGCCGATCCACAGCCGAACGAGTTTCAGCCCAAAGCTGCGCTTTGTCTTATCGATAATCCAGACCAAGCCCAGCGGCATCAACACGCCAGTGAAGTACAACGTCACGAGCTGCACGATGAGCATTAACAGCACCAGGAACATGCCGATGACGAAGCACGCCATGAGCAGGATCGCGACTACCACTCCCCCGGTTATGCCGGCCGGATCGCTGTTGGCAATCATCGTCTGAAACTGAGCGATAACCGTTGTGGTGCTGTTCTGGATTCCCCACGCAATGAACACGTCAGAGAGCGAGTGAAAGAACGTGACGAGCACGGCGCCGAACGCGGGGCCGAACATCGCCCCGACCAAAAACAGGCCGAAATACAGGCCTACAGATTCCACCAGGTCACGGCCCGCCATTGTCCCGCGCGCAGTACGCAAGAACTGAGGGATGAGCAGCAGAACGGCGACGAAAATCGCCGTCGCGAAAGAGATTCGATACGCGTTGATGAACCAGTCCACATTCAGATCAGGCAGCGTGGCGGTGGTCAGCGCAGGCAAAATATCGTTCGTAAGACCGTTGGCCGCATCCTTCAAATACTTGAACGTCGCACCAAACGGGTCACTCGCGAACGAAACAGCGCCTGACACTCCATTTACGACACCGATTGCCCCACCAATCGCATCGCAAACGATATTGCCGCAATCACCTGCCGCCATTTCAGCACCCTCCTTCGAATGGTGTACCTATCGAAAAGAGGTCTTGAGCGGTTCGTGTACCGGCCAGTTGACCGAAGTGCCATGCGTTGTTTTCCCACGTAACCGGCACTGTCACAGAGACTCGGAGAGTCGGGCTGAGGGCGCCGGAAACGACAATGCCGGTTCCGATACTGATGCTGGCCTGGCTAGCGGTATATGACTCCACTTGCCAAACACCCTGCACAGTCGATAGGTGATAAGCCGTAGCGTCGGCTACCAGTCCGCCCGATACGTTCGGATTTGTAGCGAACAGAGCCTTCAAATCTTTGAACTTTGCCGATGCTCCTGTGTCCACAACCGCCGCTGAAACTGTGTCAGCGTCGGTGGCGGAGGGATATGGGTACTGGTACGCCCACCGCGCAGCAGCAGTGGCTAGTTCCACAGCCCCGGCCTGACTGTGCGGTGCGCTCTTCTGAGCGGCGAGGAGCATGGCTGAATCAAAACCGGCACCCCCCGGGCAGCCGTTTGGAGCCGCAGTGTCAGCGGGACTAGTGACAGTGGCGGTTGGCGCCACTGATTCTGGAGCCGTTTGAGTAGAGGCTGGCTGCCTGTTTTCGTACCAGATGGATGCGCCGACGACTAGGGCGACGACGACGACAGTGGTTCCTAGAATCCATGGCCATTTGCGCCGGGGGCGCTGCGTGTCTGTCCTCATGATGGTCTCGGAGCTAGCTGAATACGGCGAGGACGGCGCCGACGATGACGGCTAGCGCTGCGAGCCCGCCGAGCGATATTCCAGCCCAGAGGGCCTGTACGCGGCCTTCTTTGTAGGCTTGCGGGTTTCCGCCTGAGGATGCTTTACCCATGTTCACGATTCCGAGGATGAGGAACACGATTGCCAGAACGATCGCGATTCCCCAGAGCCCGGCGAGAAGTTTCTGCCAGAGCTGGGTGAACTGGGCGCCGAAGATTGAGAAGTCGGGGATGATGCCGTTCAGCGGGTTGTCGATCTGTTTCACGATCACGGCGGTGAGGGCGTGGGTCAGGGTCGTCATTTCGTTGCCTTTCGTTCGGTGATGCTCCTGGTGTTTATCGAGCGCACTACGCCAGCCGCGGCGCTGATGAACGCCGTGTGCGTGGCGGGGTTGAGGCTACTCAGCGTGAGTTGGCCGCGCTCAGCGATGTGCGCGTCATACGGCACAGCGAAGGTCTGGGTGACGCCTGACCCGGCAATGATGCGATTGATTCGCTCCATGACCTGGGGGTACTCGGGCCGGTTGTCGGTGAGTCGAATGAAGATAGCGCGCCGCGCCAGCTCAGCAGCGTGACCGCCCTGGGCACGGAGATGGTCGAGCAACGCAAGAGCGTCTAGAACGGCGTCACCTGCGTTCTGGATCGGGATAACGAGCGCGTCAGCGGTTTCTACCGCGCCTCGAAAGGCTGATGAGCTGGGCTGGTTGCCGCTGTCCATGACGCGGATGGTGAAGTATTCATCCACGACCTGCGCGACGGCTTTTACGTCTTCGCCGGTTAGAGGCTTACGGTTTCCGACCGAGCCGATGACGGAGGCAAACGACGTTTGCGGTGCCGTGTAGCCGGCCAGCTGGCCGGCGCTGGTGACGGTGCGCGCGTCTCGAACGAGTTCGCCTATTCCGAGCTGCGGTTGTCCTTCTGCCCTGAACGACAGTGCGCCTGGATCGTCGGAGACTTCCACGATTGCGACGGAGCCGCCCCGGATCGAAGCAATGCTGCCGCCGAGAAGAATAGAGACAGGCGTCTTACCAACGCCGCCCTTTCTGTTGGCCACGAGAATACTCACCGCGCGAGTCCACGTTGCTTGCCGAATAGTCTCTTCGTCCTGCCTGCGTTGGTTCGCGGTTTCGATCTGCCGAAGCTCCGCCTCACCTGGTGCTAAACGGAATCCAAGCCCATTCAGCGCACCGCGAAAGCCCTCTTTGGCGCGAAGCTCGGGGGCCGCGGCGCTTGCTTTCGAAAGGTCACCGATAGATGCAGAAAAGACGTCGGCGCCGGTTCCATCGGCAGCCGAGCTTCCGGCGTCGTCACTCGACGTCGACGCAGACTGGATCTCTGGCGCGTCCGGCGCATTGACGGGAAGCTGAAGCAGCTCTCCCGCGGTTTCGCTGTCAATGGCCGGCTCGGATTCGACGTAGCCGGCAGCGCGAGATGCGCCGGCAAAAACCGATCCGGTGTCGCCGTGCGCCGGCCGGCTCACTCGTTCTTCTGGTTCAGGCATTTATTTGTCTCCTCAATCTGTTCGGATGCGTTGGTTCAATGAGTCATGTTGGCGCGCCGATAATCCGCGCCCGACGGCACAGATTCGATGCACGCAGATACCTGATTCGAGCGCAGCTGCGGCTGGGTGTCGTGACTGTCCACATGGTCCTCCCAAGTCCTCGACATCCCCCCGTTTAGGGTACAACCAACGACGGACACTCGATTTCAGAGCGCAACTATTCGCGTTATGTTCCGCTCAAAGCTTAGGCTACATATTGGTTAAACCAATAGGTAGGAGAAGCGGGAATGTCGGAACGCGACCTCGAAGCCGAGAGCATTCGAGACATGCTCGGGCACAATATAGAAATGCCTTCACGCTTGAATTCGCCGGATATGCCGCCAGGTGCGGCGGCGGCGCATAAAGCGGTGTCTAGCTCCTCGCGTCTCGCGACGATCAGGTATCTTTTCGATTTTCCAGGCGCTCGACGCTCGGACATCGTTTCGGCGACGGGCATGAGTGCCGCTGCGGCACGGACAGCGTTGATCGAGCTGGAAGAGTTTGGCTACGTGACGGCAGACGTTGGCGTTCCCCGGAACGGCCGAAACGTGCGATACACCGTCAACAGGGCAGCTCTCACAGACGATTTGACCGCTTTCGTTGCGTGGACTTTGCGCTGAGTCTCAATGGCCCCGCGTTGACACGTACGTGTCAACGTTGCTCGAGCGGCCTGCCCGGTGATCCGGCTTACGCCTAGCCCCAGAGCTGTTGTATTGCCTGCTCGATAACGTTGCGCTTGGAGTAGCCGGTACGCGCCGCGGCGTCGTCGATGAGCGCGGCGATATCGGGGCTGATTCGGGTGGCGAGCTGAACGGTCTGCTCTCGCCCTCGGGGTGCGACTACGGGCGGCTGCACGGAGGTCGCGACCGCGGGCGCTGCGGAGGTCTTAGGGGCTGCCGCGGACACGCTACTCGTGTCCTTGCCCTCGGGTGCGGGGTCTGGCTCTGGCGTCGGCGTGACGGCCGTTACTGGGGGGCGGTAATCTACAGGGTCTTGACCTTCATCTGCTGCGGGGCGAGGGCCGCGCGGGGGCCGTGCAGGGCGGTCAAGCTGGCTCATCGGATTACCTTTCGCATTACTTCGGTGTAGGCCTCGCGGATCGCGTTTCCCTTGCGGTACAGGCCGTACCACTCCCCCGCGAGGCGGACTTCGGGCACTATCGACAAGTGCGGCACGATCGGTTCGAGAATGGTCGTCAGAGCGCGAATCTGGTCGATAGCGTCGGTTTCGGGGTAGCTCATGAACCCGGTTCCGTCGCGGG
The DNA here is from genome assembly GCF_035018625.1 of Subtercola sp. RTI3. Taxonomy (NCBI): domain Bacteria; kingdom Bacillati; phylum Actinomycetota; class Actinomycetes; order Micrococcales; family Microbacteriaceae; genus Subtercola; species Subtercola sp. RTI3. The sequence continues at coordinate 33,077 of NZ_JASJXO010000033.1, forward strand.
TGACGGTTGCGCCGGCCTCAACGAGGTTCACAGGTGCCCCTAAGCGCTCTCTGCTGCGCTTGAAGGCCTCAATGGTGCGCTGCGCCCCGGTTACTCCGTCGACGCCGGAATCGGACGCTGTGGCGGCGTACACGACCGTATCTGAGGCGTTCAACGCGCTAAGCGTGAGGGGGCCACCTTGGCGGTTTGCGCAGTCAATGACGACCAGGTCGGCGTCGAGGCCTTCCAACGACGCTTTCAGCCTCAGCTCTGCGAAGTCGTCGCGGTCTGCCTCGCGGTTGCTCAGACCGCGGGCCGACGGAATTACTCGGAGTCCTGGATGCCAGGCGCTCGGCGCGGCGAGCTGTTTGGCCCATCCAATCGGATCTTCCTGGGCGCCGAGAATGGCGCCGATGTGCAGCCCCTCCCCCATCGGTTCTGCGCGCGTCCACTTCGTGGTCGCGGCTCGCGGGTCGAGGTCAATCAGCACAACCCGCCTGCCTGATTCGGCGGCGGTCATCGCGAGCGATACGGCCGTGGTCGTCTTGCTGACGCCGCCGGCCTCGCTGTAGACCATCACTGTTTGCATAGTACCCATTCTAGAACGTTTCCTATCTAACTAGCTATCTATAGAGCTAACTGGAATGTGTTCTAACATGCTTTCTAGAAAGAACGTTAGAACGTTAGAACGTTAGAACATTATCTAGCGTTCTAACGTTTGGAGCCTAAAACTTTTTCGAGGCTTCGGGCAGGCTAGCGGTCAGCAGCTCGTTGGACCGCGCTACTTGCAGATTTGCAACCGAAAGCCAGTTCAGCGACCACGTGATTGGATCGGGTTTCGCGTCGGGTACGTTCCCGGCCAATCCGTATGCGGCGTTTTCAAGATTTGCGCCTGCCTTACGCAAGCCCTCGACCCATTCGGCTCGCACTGTTTCGCTCATGCTCTCCAGCGCGACGCGCATCTGGTCGACGCTCAATGTCTCGTTCATGCGCTGGCCTTCTCTCGCTCATCGAGGAGTTGATAGACGCGGGCGCGGGTGACGCCGAGCACCCGCGCGGCGTCAATCGCGCTGAGCCCGTAGGCGTCACGGAGCGTGCGCGCAGCTTCCCGCCGATCAAGGGCGGCGCGGGTAACCGCCGCCTGTGCTTCCCGTTCGAGGTCAACCGCTTCGGAGAGACGCGCGGCCACGTCCGCGGGCTGCTGCACGCGAACGTCGAGGTCGAACGAGTCGACAGGCACGTCGAGCGCCACGGCAATCAGATCGCGGCCCATCTCGTCTACCTCGGAGAGGGTGCGCGCCTGGCTACGGTAATCGACGTCTACGGCGTCGATGATCCACCAGGCTCCCTCGCGGGTTACGTTGAGTTGATAGCTCTTGCGGCTCATGTTCTCCGTCACTTCCATTCATCGGGTACGAACCCGATTGCTTTTTCTATGTCGCGCAGCACGCCCGGCGTTGTTCGTGTGTGCCGGGGGAGTGGGATAGCTCGCGCGCCGGGCTTCTTCCACCAGGTGTGCGGGCCTTTGTCCCGGTCAATCTCGTAGCCCTGCTGTCGCAGGAACCGCTCAACATCGCTTCGCTTCGCTTCCTTCATAACTCTAGTATACCCCCCTCTATACATGCAATGTCAAGCCCAGGCTATACATTTCCTTATCATCGTCACGAAGCTGTCGTCGTGCATCTACTCGTCCAATTCGAGGATGCGGCGCGTAAGCAATGTCAGCCAGAGATCCTGGATTACGTCTTTGCCTTGCATCGTGTCGCGCGATCCGTCGTTCAGGTCGAGGTCGGGTAAGCCCATCAACGCCTGGTTGAGCTGCACGATGATGCCGGGTTCTTCCACGGCCACGGCGTCGGTGGTTCCGAGGTAGTGACGAACGAACTCGCGAACAACTGAGTCGGCGCGAACAGCCGCGGGCTGGTCGGTGAGGTATTCATCAATGGCGGTTTCGATTGTCATGCTGAGGCCTTCTTTTCTGCACCTACTGGGCGCGTTTCGGTGGTGCTGAGCTGGTGCGCGCGTTGATACGAAACGTGCAGGATCGAGCCCACGTCACGCATGGTGACATTTTCGGCCGCGAGCTGCTTCGCGAGCTGCACGGCCTGGCGGCTCGCCTCCCGTTCGAGTTCCGCCGCTTTGCGGCGGTCGCTCTCAATTCGGTCGACAATGCTTCGAACGGGCACGTTTCCGACGCTCTCAACGGTGACGGTTACGGCCACGTCCTCTAACGGAACGTCGAGCGTGACGGCGATAAGTTCGCGGGCCATAAGTTCGGCTTCGTCAATGCGTCGTGCTTGGGTGAGTCCGTCGATTTCGGGTACTGCGACCATCCACCAGCGACCCTCGCGGGTCACGGTGGCGGCGTATGTCCTAGTCATTTTTTGGCATCCTCGATTGCTTTTTCGATTTTCCTGACGAGCCCGGGCGATTGCTTCCGGTGGCCGTCTGGCACTGAAACGCTCGTGCCATTCGCGGCTTTCCACGTTGTGTGGCTTCCTGTTTTGCGGTCTTCCACAAAGCCTGCTGCCCGCAGACGCTTGACCATGACTCGTGTTTGCTGTTCGGCCACCATAACAATATTCTACTTCTGCTTGATAGATCTATCAAGTCTGACTAGACACTTTTTAGATATGATTTAGGAGTGCTGCTATTCGTCGTCGTCTTCCGCCTCGAAGTCGCTGCCGCAGAGGCCGCAGCTGATCGGGCCTGCCGCGTAGACGGTCTTGGATACCCGAATTTTCCGCCCGCAGCCACAGAGCGCGGTTACTCCGTTGTTGTTCGACTTGCGGCCCCCGGCTGACATTTCGGTGAGGCGGTACGCGACTAGCCCGCCGTCGAGTGTGGTGATTTCGTCGGCGTAGCTGCGTTCGGTGTCCGCGGGAACGGTCGTCACTGACCAACCAATCGACGGGTCTTTCTCTAGGTTGAGCCCGAACTCTTCACCAATCGCGCGGAACTTCGCGTTATGGAATCGGCCCTGACGGCTGGTGTCTTGAATCTCGCGGGCGCGTGCTGCGCCGTGCGCGGCCTCGTGTAACAGTGTGCCGAGCACGCCGACGCCGCCGCGCTGCAAACCCTCGCCGCCGACGAAAAGTTCATGTACGAGCTCGTCGCCTCGCATCCACCGATCCGCGGCGAAATGACCCAATTTCATGCCCTGCTTGGCGGTGCCCGATCCGAGCGTGACGACCACGGCGGGCACGTCTTCGTGCCGATCCTGGATTGACTTCCAAACGGTTTCAATCGCTGCGACCAGTGGTGTGCTGACGGTTGTGGTGTTCATTTCAACGACTCCAAAGCTTGATTGACACGTACGTGTCAAAAGGGGGCGGGTTAGTGGTTCGCGTGTTCCATGTGGGCGGCGTCGGCATTGTTGGGGGTCTGCCCGGTGCTCTCGTGGCCGCATTCGCACGCGGTGATGAATTGGCCGTCGCGGTACGTTTGCGCCTGGTCGGCGTGCGTGAGCTGGTAGGCGAAGCTGCATCGCCCGAATTCGGCCGCGGCTGCTGTGGCGTCGCTCTCGGTGGCGTATCGGCCGAGCACCTGAGTTACAAAGCAGTCAAGAACAACCCAGCGTTGCGGGGCGCGTGGGGCGTAGTAGAACCGTTCGGCGCCCTCGTTGTGCTCCTCGGCTGCGCTGATGACTGCGACCCGTGAGCCGTGCCCGTTCACCCACGGCTGAGCATCGGTCTGTGTGACGGTGGCTGTCTCGCTCATGATGTGTTTCCCTCTCCAACTCCCATTGCCTTTTGGCACACGCCAAAAGTGCGCGTCGGGGCGGCGTAGTGCCCCAGAGAGAGCGGTTTAAGCCGCAGCGAAGCGAGAATTTAAATAGCGAACGCCGGGGAACGGAGTCGGCACGATGTGCAATCATTCGAACGCCAACAGGCAACGAAGTTGCTAAAAGAACAGGCCGCGAAGCGGCATCCCCGCGCACTGGTTCTCGAAGAAAGCCCCCGGCCAGAGCGGGGGGACTTGGCCGGGGGCTGTAAGCGTTCCGGTCCACCGTTTGGGGACACGGGGATACCCCGGAACGGTGCCCAGACTAACCCACAATCGCCTAGTTAGGGAGTCTGAGCCCAGAGCCGTTGCGCTGCGCCCGTGAGCGTGCGAACATCGCCCAGCTCGACGCCATGACGACCAATACAGCGGTAGACGCTCGAGCCGTTGAGAGTGACGATTTCGATGCGGCCGAGGTCGCCGCGGCCTCTGACACGCATCACCCACCCACCACGAAGGGAGGGTGTGAGTTCGCGGGTCGGCTTCCAATCATTCGCCATGCAACGACGGTAACGACGGGTACTGACAGCCCGTTACTCGGCGTTCTCCTCATCCGCGGCGGCGGGTGCCTCGACCTCGGCGGCAACAATCGGCGCTGTTAGCGCCGCCGTGCCTGCGATGACGGCGTTCTCCACGTTCCGGTTAGGCAGCGCCCGGAAAGCTGCCACGCCGGCTTGGATGATCCAGAACGAGCCGTCGTTGGCCTCTCGGACTTCCTGAGGAGGGATGACGTAGGTGTGTTGTGCGCGGGCCGATTTCAACTCATCGCCTGCTGCCTCGCCAGAGGCTTCCATCCGCATGGCGGTACCGGCGAATTTCACGACTTCTTCGGGGTCTTTGGTTCGCCCGATGATCAGTGCAGCGCCGGACGAGAGGGCGCGTTTGCGTTTCGTTTCATCGTTCGAGATGCCCGCGGTGCTCTGCGCCACGAGAATGACACCGACTCCTGCGCTCCTACCTGTCTCGAACAGACTGGCCGCGGTGTCGCCGGGATCGGACGTGTCGGTGACGAGCTGCGCGAACTCGTCAACGATGATGATGACGGGGGACTTGTCGCGCCTCTTCAAGCGGTTCACCAGAAAGTTCCGCATATCAAGCAGCAGCAGATCACCGAGCCGCGCTTGCGCATCATCGATGGGTGACAGCGGGATAACGGTCACGTCTGCCTTCGGCTGGTCGTATGACCAGCCGTCTTCACCGATCCATTCCTCTAGCGGCCGGAGTGCCACTAGGAGGCTTTGCAGGGCGCGCTGACCGGCTGTGAGCTTGGAGCGGGAATCGACTTCTTTCATCACGAGGTCTAAGTCCCACTGGTCGCGCACAAACCGTTGCGGCTGCGTGAGTCTTTCCCGCAGGTTGGCCACGCTCGATATCGCGGACTCGTTCTGTACGGCTTGGAGCACGCCGCGTACCTCGTCAAGGTAGTGCTGGTTCGCGCCGTCAGGTGGCGGCATCAGCCGCATCAGTTTCGCGGTGACTTGCTGAGCGGTGCCGTTGAAGAAATTCCACGCCCCGGTATCAATCGCGGTGCGGCCGTAGGATTCCGCGATTTTCACCAACGCTTCAGCGTCGGCCGGGTCGCCTTTCGCGTCGAGGAAGAACACCGGCCAGCCGTACTCCAAAGCGCAGAGGATGAGCCCGTTGATCAGAACCGTTTTACCGGTACCCGATTCCGCGATGATCAACGCACGAACCGATGACGACGCCAAAGGCAACACCATGAATTTACCGGTCGGGTCAACCCAGTCCCTCACCCGTTTAGAGTCGTAGAACATCTCGGCCGCGCTGGTCACCGTCGCCCGGTTCACGAGTCCGAAGGAGAATCGGTTCTCGGCTAGCGGGTACGGTGCCGTCATCACAGCTGCGCCGCTCTTGCTCGAAACGATCTGGCCTGTCTCAGCGTTCAGCTTCACACCGATCCGTTTCGCGGTGTTCGTATCCGCGGCCCGCTTACGGGCCGACTCGATACGTTCCTGCGTCATCACGTCAGAAATCCGGCGGGTACGAACCTGCTGCGCAATCCGACGACGGTGCAGCGACCAGGTGACCGGCAGCAGCAACGCCCCGGCCAAGAAGTTCCCAACCACCCACCAACCGAACGTCGGCAAAAGCTCGGAGCCCCAATCGGAGCCCACGAAAAACGCGTGCGCCTGCCCACTGCTCACCCACTGCGTGAGCAAAAGAATCTCCACCACGATCAGCACACCGACCAGAAGCACCCCTACCGTATTGAAAACCCACTGCCACCTATTCACCACCCAGAACTGCTTCTTGGTCGCGATCATGTTGCCACCAAGCTTCACGAACGCGACCGGCAGCAGCAGCGGCAGCGCAACAACAACGAGCGCCGCAACAGCCGCGACCATGACGACCAGCTCCAACACCTCGGACGCTGCGTCGTTGGTCGGTTGCTGGGTCTGGCCCTGCGAATTCTGTTGATACGTCATCGTGTCTCTCCTCACTCACTCACTCACTCAGTGGCCGGTCAAAAATCCAGCGGCAACGTCGCGCTCGGCACGGCTGTCGCAGGCAGCTCAGGCAATCCCTCATCAGCTCCTACCCAGCGCCCCTTCACATCAAAAACGTCATGCGCCACAACCCTGTGACGCTCCGTCCGAAACACTCTCGCATCGGCCTCCCTTTCGATCGTTCGAGCGACATCAGGTGTGCAGAAATACGTGATCTGAGCGACGCCCTCATTCTCAAAACGGTGCAACGCATTGTGAAAAATCACCCGATAGCGGTCACTCGTTTTCGACGTAAGCTCCACCTCGACCAGCTCAACACGATCACCCTTCCGCGCGACCCCATCGGCCTGATGATCGAGCCTCATCGCCGGCTTCCGATCACGCTCCCACGTGTACCCAGCAGCGAGGTAATGCGCTGAAACCAAAGCCACCGCCACCTCGTGACGGGTGGTCTGCCGAAACAGATTCGGCGCCACTTTCCCCACCGCCAGGTGCGTCGCCCACACAATCGAACCATCCCGAAACGTCGGCCGCGCACGATCCAACAAACCAACCTCGACCATCCGAGAAATCCAGAAATTAGCCCGTCGAACACTCACCGGCCCGCCACTTCCAGACAGCCCTCCAAGCGCCCAACGCACACCCTCAACGTCCGTCATTCGCACGACACTGAACCACTCCAACATCTGCTCATCACGACTCGTCAACCGCATCTACTCACCCCCCTTTTTCTCTTCTTCTTTTGTATTTGTATTTGTATTACTTCTTCTTTTTTCTTCTCTTCTTATCTCTTCCATTTTTCCTTACCCTGCCACACTCACCTTTACTTCCCAATCTCCATCAATCAACATCGTTGGGTGCGGGAGATTGGGAAGCGAGCCTGCTCGGGTGAGTCTGGCAGGGTAAGGAAAAATGGGGCCTAACTATTCTTTAACCTATTCCCGCTCGTGGAATAGGTTAAAGAATACCTTTCGTGGGCGGTTCTGGCTCTAAGCGGGGCCGCACAATCGGTGGTAAAGGCCGTCTTGTCCTCGTGGGGAGCCGTCCGGCTTGTCGTAACCGGGCTTCCGCTGCGGCGGACTCTACCCGCATCGCTGCGATGATCCGGGCGACGTCCTCATCGTCAACAGACGACGCTCTTTCCCGTTCCCGCTCGTCTTCTTCGCGCGCTCGGCGCTGCGCTTCGACCTTGCGTGCGTAGTCAGCTTCTCGCTGCTCGGTCGGTGTCAAACCGCCCGGTTCGATAAACGCTTTCAGCAACCACACCAGGTATCCCAAAGGGTCCCGCTGCGCGCCCGGATCGGTCACCGAGATACCAGCAGCCCGGGTGAAACGCTCGATCGCATCCAACAAATCACCAACCGTCCACCGGGACGTATCAACACCAGCACGAGCCACAGCGCTCATCAGTTGACCGATATGCCGACCCCGCACAAGCCACGGCATACGCGCAGCCAAACGTGCCGCGAAACGCTGCTCCTCAAGCGGCCGGGGGAGCCCGACGGTCCGTTTCTGACCAACCGGCTTTGGGTTGTTTCTCCGTGCAGCTTTTGGCTGCGAAGCAGCCTCCCGAAGCGCGCTCGCGCGCGTTGTTAAGTTCTCTAAAACAGAAGATTTAGAAAGAACTTTAGGTCTTAAAGGTAGGTGGACATTCTCCACAGGATGACTATTTTTGAGCGGCTTAGGGATGGTCAACGCACGGGTCGACGCCGCCCGCAACTGGAACCCGCCATGACGCTCGTGGGCGTCCTGACGTTGCGCTCTCGTGAGATAGGAACCCTCCAACACCGTGACCGCGAAACCCAACTCCTGGATGATCTCCCGGGCGCGCTGCACCTGCCGTTTAGACATCCCCAACTCTGCTGCCACGGTGGCGTGAGCCGTCGTCACACCACGCCCCGTCGCAACGTCCGCGGACTGCCAATCCCGCCGGGCAACCCTCAACAACGTGTCCGGCGAAACCTTCACCCGACGCCGCACCTCATCACCCTCAGCCGTCGCCAAAACATCCAACAGCGCATCAAACCACTCCGCCCCACTTCTCCATGCCGGCACGATCGCGTACGCACCAGGAGCCGGCTCAGGCGCATACGACAACGATCGCCGAGTTATGGACGGCCTAGCGACCTCAGAGCCCTGTGCGACACGCGCAGAAGGAAACTCGATGACTAATGCCGTAGCCAGGTCTATCTGGGTTACTATGGTGTCATTCCTTCCGGGTGTCTCCGGTGGGTACGACAAAGGCCCCGGTCTGATAAACCGGTTCCTTTGCTGGATTAGCTCGAACCTCTTGGTCGCCAAACTGTTGAGGGTTCTGAGCTACGAAACTTCATCGGCCCGTCGCGCAAGCGGCGGGCCTTTTCGTTAATCGGAGTCGATAGGCAGTTCTCCATTACGTGTAGGTTCTTCGGGCCACCAAACCGGTAGGCCGCGGTCGTTTAGTTCGACGTTGGCGACGAGGCGCTCGAAGTAGACAGCCGATGAGACGTTGGCGTGTATCGCAAGCTGCTCCAAGCGCAGCTTGCTTGCTTCCTCGACCAAGAGGCTGAGGCGTGCAGCTTTTAGCACGGTGCCGCGGTCGCGTCGTCTGACTGTCATCTGTCAATGATGACGGTGTAGACACCGTTAACGTGAGAGCGACACGCGAAGAATCCTCTCGAGCGTCCGGGCGCGTGAGCTGACCCCAACACAACTGGTGCCGGGGCTATGTCCATATGCTCGGGCACGCTTGCCCAGTAGCCTGCACCTGTCTTACGCGGATCGTTGAACGCGGCGGCAGAGAATCCACAGCCAGCTGTTGACATTCCTTAATCAATATAGATAGATTACCCGTATGGATTCGATTCAGCGTGTGACGGCACCGACGGTAGATGTGCTTCGGGTGCTTCTGGATAGCCCCGGGCCAGCGTGGGGTCTTCAGATCATCAAGAAGACTGAACGCCTACCAGGTACGGTGTACCCAATATTGGAGCGTTTGGAACGACAAGGCTGGATTCGTTCGTCCTGGGAGGACTCAACCCGCCAGGGCCCACGCCGGCGACTGTATGAGTTCACTGCTGACGGTCAATCGGCCGCCCGCGAGACGTGCCTCGCCTTCGACGCGAAAACTCGAACCACGACCGTCACTGACACAGGACGGTTGGCCACCTCATGACACTCGTAGACCAGGTTCTTTTGACCGCCGCCACGGCGCTCTCGCCGCGATCCTGTCGTGCCGAGAGGCGTGAGCAGTGGGCTGCGGATCTTCGAGACGCTGCCGAGCTGGGCTTGTCGCGGTGGACGATCGCTGCGGGTGCACTATCGACCTCGCTCATCAGCCGAGGCCGTCATTCCAGCGCCGAGCTGGAACTCATCAGAGAAGAGGGAAACATGTTCACAGCAAAACGAGTTCGCATCCGTGCGATTACTCAACTCGCCGGGGGAGCCCTGGGTGCGGCGGCACTCACTACCGTGCTCGCGGCCGGAGGACTGAACTGGGCAGATAACCAGGTCACCACGGCCATGCGGGTAGCGAGCTTCGGCCCGAACGCGAACGTCACCATGATCGACCCCAACGACCAACCCGCACCAGAGATGGTGGACTGGAGCACCGTTCACGTGGTTGAGATCACCGATCCTGCGACGGGCAAAGTTGTTTGGCAAGAACCCAAATAAAAGATGAGGGGGCAACCCGGTCAAGGCTGCCCCCTCATCTGGGGGCCCTTGAGAAAACGGAGCTTGGAGTACGGTAGGCGCGATTTTCGAGGGGGTTTGGCGTACTTCAGGCTCCGT
>NZ_JASJXO010000034.1:0-42819 GCF_035018625.1 Subtercola sp. RTI3
AGATGTGTATAAGAGACAGCCGGGGTAGCGCGAAACGACGCGTGGTGAGCGGTTGAACTCGATGACGGGGGTGCTGGGTGCGGCGCCACCGAGTCGTTGCAGTGGAACGATGCAGATCGCGGTGTCGCCGAGCACCACGACGTCGGCACTGGTGAGGGTGGTGCGGGCGACCTGTTCGCCGCCCATCAGCAGGCCGTTCGCCGAATTCATGTCGATGATCTCGACGTTCTCGCCGATGTTGATGCGGGCGTGGCGTTTGGATACGAGGGTGTCGCTGAGGCGTACGTCGATGCCGCGCTCGCGGCCGATGTAGCTCGAACCGAACGGCAGCTCGAACTCAGTGCCGGCGTCGGGGCCGCTCAGCACGCGCACGGTCGCAGCGGCGGGGCCACGGCCCGAGCCGGGTGCGTCGAAGTTCTCGCTGTACTGGCGGATCTCGACCACGGAGCCCGAGCGAAAGCCCGACTCGAGCAGGTTCGAGGTGGGGTCGGTCGGCGTGCCCGTGCCGGGCTGTGCCTGCGGCCGGATGCGTACGGCGTTCGTCGGGTCGGCCACGAAGAGCGCCTCGGCGATGTTGCTGACGCTGGTGGTGGCGTCGGCGGTGACGGCGAGGTCGACCTGGCTGCCGCCGGGCCGGGTGAGGGTGATCTTGATGCGCATGGGTCAGGGCCTGCCGGTGGGAGGTGCGGATGGGGATGCGGCTGCGGGTGCGGCCTCGTCGAGCAGCGCGAGATCGGCTTTGGTGACGAGGCGGGAGAGAACGGCGTACTCCACGAGGCGGGCGCGCCGGTTGGTGGCGAGGGCGCCGACTCCGCCGCGGAGGCCGTCGACTCCCGCGCGATTCAGCTTGTCGCAGACGTTGTCGAGTTTGCGATTGAAGCGGCTGAGCACCCAACCGAGGCGCTCGGCGGCGGCCGCAGACGAGGGAATCTCGCTCGTGCCCGACCCGTCGCGCCGCAGCATGGGCTCGGCCAGTGCCACGATGAGCAGGCGCTGAGACGCAGTGAACGCGATGGCGCCGACCGTGGTCGCCCCACTGCCGTCGGGTGTGGGCGACGAGTCGATGAACGGGGGCGCAGAGGTGTGCACACTGAACTCGTAGCTCGTCGGCCCGGCTGTGAAGACCACGGTGGTGAGCCGGAACACGAGCGGAAGCCGCGCGCCCGGAGCCAGCCACGCCTGCACGGTGCCCGACGAATCGGTGACGGTGGCCGACAGCCGCGACCCCACATTGCGGAGCCACCAGAGGCCCTCGCTGAAGTCGATCTGCAGAAAGTGGCGGTGCAGGTACTGGTTGTCGTCGATGTGCAGGTCGGCGTCGCGGCCGATGTTGAAGGCGGTGGCGGGGTCGAGGGCGAACCATTCGTCGCAGAACTCGATGCTCGCGTCGTTGCTGGCGCTCCCGGAAGGGCCCACCGTCTCTGGGGTGCCGGCGACGCTCACGGTGCGCACGCCGTCACGGGGTCTGACGCATGGCCATCGGTGCGGCGGATGCTCACCTCGACACACACCTGCCCCGATGTCGGTGCGGGCACGGTGACCGTGGGGTCGGGTGTCGAGGCCAGCTTCGGCTCTGCGCCCGGGGTGACGACGCCCCACAGGTAGACGTCTCCGGCTTTGGGAGCCGGGTTCGCCCATGTGAAGACCACCCCACCCGCGCCCGCGGTGCTGGTGAGACCGGTGGCGGGGGAGACGGTTTCGGCGGGAGCGATGTTCACGGGGGCATCCGGTGCCGTGCTGGCCTGGGCAGCTGGGCTTCCGTTACCCGCGTTCACGGCGAAGACGATGCCGAGCACGGCGAGGACGACCACGACGGCCGAGGCGCCGATGATGACGGGGAGGGCGCGCCGTCTCGGGGGTGCGGCCGTGGTTGCGCCGTGCCCGGGGGCGTGCCCGGGGGTGTGGCCGGGGTTCGGAGCGCGGTGCACGGTCTCTTCGACCGCCGGGGCACCGGATGCGGCGTCGTGGGGTGAACCGAAAGGGAGGCGGGGTGCGGGTGAGAGACCAGGTGAGGTGCCGGTGCCGAAGCCCTGCCCGGATGCGGCAGTGGTTGCGGCGCTCGCCGCGGCGCCGGAACGCAGCTGAGTGGCGTCGACGGGTGGAACGGCATGGCCAGCAGGTGCCGCTGACCACCCCTGAGCGGGCGCGGGCGGCGCATGCGAGGGGCTTGGCTGACGGCCGGAGGAGGTGTTGTGGGCCGTCGGGTCGATGGTGACGATGCCGCGAATGCGGGTGTTTCCGTCGTCTTCCTCTTCTGCTGTCTCGGCGGGCAGGGCGTCGTCGAGTACATCGGCGGGGGTGACCGAGAGGCTCAGCTCGAGCTGCACCTTCTGGAGTGCCCGGGCGAACTCGAGGGCCGAGGTGAAGCGGTCGGCGGGGCGTTTCGCCATGGCGACGCGCAGAATCTGTTCGAGCGATTCGGGAACGTCTGCGCGGCCGGTGGGCTGCAGTGCGGCCGACTGGATGCGCGCGATGAGGTCGATTCCCGCATTGGCGCCGCCCGGCACCTCGAAGGGTGTGCGGCCGGCCAGCAGCGTGTAGACGGTCGCGCCGAGCGAGTAGATGTCGGCGGGTGAACCCGAGGCCGACACGGCACCGAACACCTCGGGTGGCGACCAGGGAATCGACATGCCGACGGTCTCCTGCTCGGCACCGGCACCCCCGGGCCCGCCACTGCCACCCTGGCCGTCGCCCCCGCCCACGAGTGCCACCGAAATGCCGAAGTCGGTGAGGGCGGGGCGATTGTATTCCGTTGTGAGAATATTCGCTGGTTTGATATCGCGGTGCAGAATCCCGGCGCGATGCGAGGTCTCGACGGCGCCGGCGACCTGCACTCCGATGCGCAGAACCTCGGCCACCCCGATCTTCTCGCGTCGATAGCGGGCGCCGAGGTTCGGGCGCGAGCAGTACTCCATGGCGAGGTAGGGGCGGCCGTCGGCCGAAATGTCGGCCTGGTAGATGGTGACGATCGACGGATGCGTCGACAGTTGTGCCATGAGGTTCGCTTCGGCGTCGAAGCTCTCACGAGCACCATCGGTGAGGGTTTCGGGCAGCAGCACCTTGATGGCGACGCGGCGGCGGGGCATCCGTTGCTCATAGAGAAACACGTCGGCAAAGCCGCCGGAGCCGAGCAGTTCGATGTAGCTGAAGCCCGCAATCTCGGGCGGCAACGAGGGTGGGCGACGTGAACTCACGAGAGGCCCTCAAAGGTGAGGGTGATGCCGTCGCCGATGTCGATGAGGTCGCCGTTCAGCACGAGTACAGGTTCACGCGGGGTGATGCGGGCGGGCGGAGTGCCGTCGCGGTGCAGCACGGAACCGTTCGTCGTCGCAAGGTCGACAGCGAGCACGTGCCGACCCTCGGTGCGCACCTCGAGGTGGTTGCGCGAGATGTCTTGTTCGGGGCTCGGAACGGTGACGAGCGTCGGCATGCGGTCGGCGTCGACGCGGTTCGCGCGGGGGCGTCGGCCCACGATGAGGGTTCGGTCGAGGGCGAAGATGTCGCCCGTTGAGAGCACTATGCGTCCGGTTCCGGTGCCGGATGCCCGGGGGTCTGGGCCCGTTGTGCTCGGTTGCTCGCCATCGGTAGCTGCAGTGGCGTCGGACGCGGCGTCACCCGCGGCGCCCAGTCGGCGCAGGGCGTCGAGCTCGCTGACGGTCACGGTCATGCCGTCGTGGTCGTCGTCGGTGGAGCCTGTCGGCAGTGCTGCTGCTCTTACTGCTGCTGCTTGTGCTGCGGGTGCTTGTGCTGCGGGCGAGGGTGCCCGTGCCGGCGAAGGCGGGGCGGGCGTGCGGTTCGGGGTGACCGAGACCGGGGCGGGAGCGCCGACGGCGGCGAAACCGGGCACACGGTCGATGAGACCCGTGGCGGGCGGGGCTGTCCACTCCGATGGGGGGCGGTTCGCAGGCGGTTCTCCTACCGCAACGGGTTGCGGTGCGGGTTCGGAGGCTCCGTCTTCGTCTTCTTCGTCGTCGATGTCGCGAACGGCCGCGGATTCGACCGACTTGACGACGGTGGCACCCCACAGGTGGTCGTACGCCTCGTCGGGAATATCTGTGCGGGTGTGGCTCAGGTCATCGTCAGGATCCGATGTCTCCTCGATGGCCAGCGCAATTGCTGGCTGAACTCGGGGGGCCGAAGCTGGAGCTGGAGCAGGTGCAGGTGCAGGTGTGGGTTTAGGTAGGGCGGCGGGCGGATCGCTCACGACGCCAGTGAGGGTGATACCCACCGCGTCGGTGAGAACGATGCCGTCGGAGATGGCGAACCAGTCACCGGTGCGGTGTGAGGCGGCGGGGTCTGAAGCGGGAGCACCGACCGAGAGTGTGAGGGCGGTGGCAGAGGAGACGACGCGTTCGCTCCAGGTGGTGATGTCGGCGCCGGAGACATCGAAGGAGCTTGGGGTGCCGCTGGCAGGCTCGGTGGTGCTGACGCTGATGGTGAGGGCGCCGCGCACGGCGAGCCGAACATCCGGAGACCCGCCTGTATCTGCAGCCCCGCCAGTATCTGCAGCCCCGACGGGAACGGCGGTCGGGCCGAACGTGGCGACGGCGAACGGGGGGATGGCAGCGAGGCCGGATCCGAAGGCACCCGAGAGCGATTCGAGCACGGCACCGAAACCGCGGCCGTCGGCCAGAGCGTGCCACACCTGCTCGAGCACGTCAGGAGAGACGCTGGGGGGCAGAAGGGCGACTCCGTGGCGAGTGACGACGGCGCGCCAGGTGCCGGGGAGGTACCGCAGATCGGGCATCAGGTGTTCCTTCCGGCGCCAGCTGCCGCCCGCGGGATGGTGTCTTCGTCGCGGGGCTCGTGACCGTCAGACGTGGTGGGGGCGAGCGGGGGCGGTGGGGCATCCGGAGTCGAGTCGAACGCATCGACGACCACAGCCGTCAGATTGTCGCGGCCGCCGCGCAGCAGGCTCTCGTGAACGAGGCGGGTGGCCGCGGCCTGTGGGTCGGCTTCGGCAAGCAGAATGCGGGTGACTGCGTCGTCTTCGAGTTCGCCCGAGACGCCGTCGGAGCAGATCATGATGCGGTCGCCGGGTTCGACGGGCACGAGCCAGTAGTCGGGGCGCGAGTCGCCGCCGCCGCCGAGGGCCCGGGTGATGATGTTGCGGCCCGGATGCGCGGCTGCCGCTGCGCGGTCGAGTTCGCCCTCGTCGACGAGCTCTTGAACCACCGAGTGGTCGACGCTGATCTGCTCGAGAACGCCGTCGTTGAGGCGGTAGGTTCGCGAGTCGCCGAGGTTGAAGACGAGCCAGTAGGCGGCGCCTTCGTTCGATGCCAGCGCGACGCCCGAGACGGTGGTGCCGGCGGTGCGCGGGCCGGTACTGGCGATGGCGAGAATGGCGCTTCGCGCGCGGTCGAAGGCGAGGCGGAGTTCGGTGGGGGTCACCGAGGCGCTGCCCGCCAGTGAGGCGAAGGCGTCGACGGCGAGGGCGCTGGCCACTTCGCCGGCTTGGTGGCCGCCCATGCCGTCGGCGACCAGAAAGACGGGAAACTCGGCGAAGAACGCGTCTTCGTTGGTGGCGCGCTGCAGGCCGACGTCGGTGGCGGCGCCCACTCGGGTTGTGAGCGAGTCGAGGGCGAGCGACTCGGGGGCTCGGGATGCACTCACGAGGCCTCCTCCACCTGAAAAGATCGCGTGCCGATGCGAACCGTGTCGCCCGCGCGAACGGTGAGCGGTTCGCCCGAGACGAGCGGCAGGTTTCGGCCGCCCTGCACGAGAACGGTTCCGTTGGTGGAGCCGCGGTCGACGATCCACAGGGTCGGCGCGGTGGCAGAGAACCCGAAGGTGAGGTGCGTCTTCGAGACCGAGGCTGCGTCGCCGGGTACGCGCACGATGAGGGGATCGGCGCGGCGGGGATCTGTGCTGCGGGGATCGGCGCTGAGGGGATCGGCCCTGGGGGTGGCTTCTGGTGTCGAGGGTGCGGATGCTGGGGCGGCTGGGGCGATCGGGTCGCGACCGAGCACGCCGGGCCGGTCGACGACGAAGAGCTCGCCGCTGTCGAATCGGAATGCGAGGCGGGGGGTGGCCGGCGTGACAGGGACGGCGGGGAGCCCGGCGGTCGGGGCCGCGGCGACCGCAGCTGGCCGGCGCAGGTCGGCCAGGCGGGTGCTGTCGACGTCGAGGTCGTCGAAGGCGTCGACCACAGCTCCGAAGCGAGCGTCGCCCGTCGTTTCGGGCGGCACCGGGGTGGAGGCGAAGGCACCGGGGGCGGGCGGTGGGGCGATTTCGTCGGGACGCGGTGCTGGGGCGAACGCGGCTGCCGGTGGCGGTGGGGCAAAGCCGGGCACGCTCGCGATGAGGGGAGCAGGCGACGGTACCTCTGGCGGCGAGAAGCTCACGGCCGGTTCGGCTTCGGCGGGCAGGGTACTAGCGGGAGCGGGAGCGGGCACGGGCAAGAGGCCGGGTGCGGGGCTGGCGGCCGGAGGCGCGAAGGCCGACGGGTCGGTGGCGGGCGGCGCGAGCAGCGGGTTGCGGCCGCGGCGCACATCGATGACGAAGGTGTGGGCGACGCGGTCGTGCCAGCCGCGGTTGAGTCTCTGGGGATCCCAGAGGGGAGACAGGTAGACGACGAGCTGGCCGATACCGAAGACGAGACTGGCGGCGAAGACGATGATGTCGCGCAGGAGCATCCGGAGCAGCCCGGGGGTCGTGGGGCGGTCGACGCTGACAACCCGGAGGCCGGTGAGGAGTTTGCCGAAGCTGTAGCCCAGAAAAGCCTGCATGAAGAGGCTGGCGAGGGGGTAGAGGTAGGCGCTCAGAATGACCAGCACGAAGGGCAGGCCGGTGATGCTGACGCCGCCCGAGACGCCGCCGCTGGCTGCCGTGCCGCCCGAGGTGCCGCCGCGAAAGCCGCCGCCGACAGCCACGATGATGATGACGAGAAGGGTGATGACCCCGCCGAAGACGCCGTCGAGGGCGAACGCGAGGATGCGCCAGCCGTAGTTGCCGGCCAGAACGCCCGGCTCGCTGCCCTCGCCGGCAACGTCGGTTGTCGGCCACGACGCACCGGTTGCCCCACCCGCTACCACCGCATCCGCAGGCGCGAGCGGGGAAGTCCCGAGCGCGGTCACCCGTGTGCGCGACGAGACGGGAGTGCCACAGGCGAGGCAGAACTGCGCGTTGGCGGGCACCGGAGAGCCGCACTGCACGCACGGCTGCGGCCCGGCGGCCGGCGTCGCGGGGGGCTGGGCATTCGTCATGACTGCTTCTTTCCGTTCGACTGTGCGGCCCGGCGCCTGGCCCGGAACGACCGCAGCGACAACCGTGCTTTCAGCCGACGCCAGCGACTCTGCGACCCCGTCATGCTTTCGACGATAGCGTCAACTTCGTTCCAGAAGGTCGAGACGTCGGCGGCCGAGGGCTCGCCCGGCCCGAACACTCCGTTGTCGGCGCGCTGGGCGACATCGATCACCGAGACGGTCGGATACGTGTCGGCGAGGGCCACGGCGCCCTCCCGCCGGGTGATGCCAGGCGGCAGGAGCGTGCCGAGGTCGCTTGCGCGGTCGACGATCTCGTCCCACCCGCCGCTCAGCCGATCGGCGGCCCGTGCGGCCGTCTCGCGCCGCCGCCGGCGCCGCAGCTTCAGCGCCCCGATGACGACGAGCGGGGCGATCAGGATGAGCAGCAGCAGCAGTCCACCGCCCGCGGCGAAGTACACATAGGTGGGAATGCCGGCCGCGTCGGGCTGCTGGTCTTGGTCGGAGTTGTCGGTGCGGACATCCGGCGGCAACTGGGCGGGCTCCTGCGGCGGGGGCGGCGGCTGCAGCACCTGCGCCTTGGGGTCTGATTTGGGCTTCGGTGCCTCGGCGGTGGGCACCTGGTCTTTGGGCGGCGTGGGGTCGAACGCGACCCAGCCGCTCGAGGCGAAGTCGACCTCGACCCACGCGTGCAGGTTGTCGCCCGTGATGTTCTGGGTGGCGGATGCCCCGGCATAGGTGTCGGGGTAGAACCCCATCACCACGCGGGCAGGCAGCCCGAGCTCCCGCACCATCAGGGCCATGGCCACCGAGTACTGTTCGTCGTCGCCGACCATCTGCGCGGCGGCGAGCAGTGCGGCGATGCGCTCTTCGCCGTGGCCGGCGCGGGAAGTCGCTTCGCCTTCGAGGCCGTGGCTGAAGAAACCGCCCTGGCTGAGGCTGGTGGCGATGTTGCGCACCTCGGTGAGTGGGTCGCTGGCGTCGCCGGCGTACTTCGTGGCGAGGGTGCCGATGTCGTCGGGAACACCGGTCACCTTCGGCATCGTCAGTTTCGTTGTCTGCTCGCTCTTCAGCTGGTCGTCGCTTGGTACAGCGGGGATGGCGACGTCGGCCGTGTAGGTGTCGCCTTTCTGCAGGGAGTCGGTGGTGAGGGCGACGCCGGTGGCGGCGTTGTAGTGCAACGTGGTGGTGAGGGCTGCGGCACGGGGGCCGGTGAACTGCAGGGATTCGAGCGAGCCGGCGTCGGGCATCCAGACACCGGTGAGGTCGCCGATGGTCACGTTCAGCGTGGCGTGGGTGGCGGTACCGGCGGCAGTGCCCGGAACCTCGCCGCTGATGCGTTGGAACGTGCCAGAGGCGGCCGAACCGTCGCCCGCCACGCTGTAGACGATGCCATCGTACGCGTCGAGGGTGGCGAGGCGGATGCGGGCGTTGTCGGGCAGGCCCTCGACCGAGAAGAGCACGTTCGACTTGTCGTCGCGCACGTATTTGCGAAACGACACGAGAGGGCTGGCGTAGTTCTTGACGTCGAGGGGTGGGTCGATCTGGTCGCGGAGAGCGTCGCGGGAGGCGGGGGCGCCGATGGCTCCGCCGGCGACGGCGCCGAGGGCGAGGGCGACCACCACGAGGCCGGCGCCGCTGGCGAGGCGCACGGTGCGAACGCTGCGGGCCGTCGCGGCGGCTTCGGGGCTGAGGGCGTCGGCTGCACTGCCCGCTGTGGCACCGCGGCGGTTCGCGCGAGTCTGGTTTGCCTGGGCCGGCCCCGCGCCCGCCTGGTTCTCGGCCGCACGCAGTTCAGCACGGCGCCACGCCCACCAGACCAGCGCGACACCCGCGAACACCAGGCCCTGGATGACCGGGGCCGCCGCATCGCGCGTGCCGAACACGATCGCGGTGACGAACAGCGCGGCAGCCGGAACGAGGGCCCAGGCCGCCCGGCGAACCAGTCGCAGCGCGAAACTGCCCGCCAGAACCGTGGCGACGAGCGTGGTGAGAAAGGGCACGATGAGCACCGCGGGAAAACCGCCCACCGGTATCTGCAGGGTGAGCACGTCTTTCCACGAGAACACGATGCCGAGCGCGAGCTGGCGAACGGTGTCGACGGTGGGAACGATGCCGCCGAGGGTCGACGCGGGCACGGCGAAGGCTCCGCCGAACAGCAGGTAAGCCAGCAGGGTGGCGGCGAGCAGCACGAAGAGGTTGAGGGCGAACCGGGCGCCGAGCACGGCGATGACCAGGCCGAGAACGAGGCCGCCGGCCGCGGCGACGAGGTAGCCGGTGCCGCCGAACGCGGGGCCGAAGCCCACGATGCCGGCCGCGAGGAGGGCCACCATGGCGGCGAGGTCGAGGGCCCAGCGCCAGGCCGGGCGGGTGGCCGTGGCGGGGGCGGCAGGGCGGTTCGCCATCAGCTGTTCACCCGCCGAAGCGCCGCCGGCAGCTCGTCGAGCGCGCCGATGGTGAGCAGCGTGAGGTCGCCGATCATGCGCCGCGACACCGCAGCGCCCGGCCGGCAGCTCACCGCGATGATGCGCACGCCGAGCGGAATGTACACGGTGGCCGCCTGCAGCTGCGTGGCGGTGACCTGCGCTCCGAACATCAGCACCGCGACCGACGCGTCGGGTACCTGCTGGCCGGCGACCTTCGCGAGGTGCACGATGGTGTCGCGGCGTTCGGTCTGCTCGAGGCTCGACAGGTCATCCAGAAGCCGGCGACCTGTTTCGGAGTGCAGAGTGCTGCCCTGAACCATGACCGTGACGTCGCGCTCTTCTTTCAGCGCCTGCAGCCCGAGTGAGCCGCACGACGAGATGGCGAGCTCGAACTCATCGGCGGTGGCGTAGTCGGCGGCATTGGTCGAGAGGGCGAGCGCGAGGTGCGAGCGACGGGTCTCTTCGAACTGCTTCACCATGAGAACGCCGGTGCGGGCCGAGGTCTTCCAGTGGATGTTTCGGCGGTCGTCTCCCGGCACGTACTCCCGCAGGGCGTGAAACGAGACGTCGTCGCTCGAGAGCACCCGGCTGGTCTGGCCTTCGAGGTCGCGAATGAAGCCAGCCGAGGTGCCGTCGATGCGCACGGTTTGCGGATGCACGAACAGCAGTTCTGGCTCGGTCCAGCGAATCTCCCGCCGCAGCAGCCCCAGGGGGTCGCCGCGAACCGATCGCACCGGGCCCACGGTGATGACGGCCCGCTTCGCCGTAGGAATGCCGAACAGATCGTCGTGTTCAGCGCCCGGCACGAGCCGCGGCACCTGGAACGACGCGAACCCGCCGCCCACCGGCAGCTCGACGCGCGACGGCAGCAGCGCCCGCGTCGAGGCGTTGCCCACCACAATGCTGCCCACCGCCCGCGTGCCCACAACCACACGGTTCGCGGCGAGGTTGAGCGTCACTGAGTACGCCGACCGGCCCACGATGAAGATCACCGACAGCACCAGAGCGGCCAGCAGGGCCCCGCCCAGCACGGTCAGCTCGAGCCAGCCGAACGCGCGGCCCACCACGAGGGCGACGATCGCAGCACCCAGTACGGCCCAGCCGAACCCCGACACGACACCGAGCACGCCGCCGACGACGGGTGAGGCGTGCTGCCAGGCTCCGGATGCCCCGGCCCGCACCCTCGGCACGGCCACCTTCACCACGGTGAGCCTGCCCACGGCCGCGCCACCGGAGCGTACCCGTACGGCCAACGCCCCGCGCGCGGCGGCGAACCGTGCGGCGCCCGCCGCCGCCGCCCCGGTGCGGGCCGTATTCGTGCGCGCCGAAGCTCGATGTGAGCGGGCCGGCGTGGCTCGGTTCCGAGGGGGTCGCGTGTCGGTCATGAGGGGCGTCTCGGGTCAGGTTCGGGTGGTTACGATGGGCAGCGGAGCGCGGGTCTCAGACGGCGACCGACTGGCGGGCCTGCGGCGCGGCAACATCGGCGAGCACGCGGGCGAGCACCTGCTCGGCGGTGGTTCCCGAGAACTCGGCCTCCGGGTCGAGCACGAAGCGGTGCACCCACACGGGAGCCGCCAGCTCTTTGATGTCGTCGGGCAGCACGAAGTTTCGTCCCTGGGCAGCCGCCCAGACTTTGGCCGCGCGAATGAGGGCCATGGCACCGCGAACGGAGACGCCGACGCGGCTTTCGGGGGCATCCCGTGTCGCTTCGGCGAGCTGAGCGGTGTACCTCAGCACGGCGCTGTCGACGTGCACGGTGGCGGCGAGGTCGGCCATGTCGGCCACGGCGGCGGTGGTGATGACGGGGCTGAGCTTCGCCGACGAGTCGCGAATCGAAGCACCCGCCAGAATCAGTTCGGCCGAGGCGAGGTCGGGGTACCCGATGGAGGTTTTGATCAGAAAGCGGTCGAGCTGGGCCTCGGGCAACCGGTAGGTGCCGGCCTGCTCGATGGGGTTCTGGGTGGCGATGACCAGGAACGGCCGGCCGACGTCGTGCGTGACGCCGTCGACGGTGATCTTCGACTCCTCCATGACCTCGAGCAGCGCCGACTGGGTCTTCGGCGACGCGCGGTTGATCTCGTCGGCGAGCACGATCGAGGCGAACACCGGGCCCTTGTGAAACTCGAACAGGTGCGAGTTCTGGTCGTAGATGGTGACACCGGTCACGTCGGAGGGCAGCAGGTCGGGGGTGAACTGGATGCGCTGGTGCGAACCCTGCACGGTGGCCGCGATGGCGCGGGCAAGCGACGTCTTGCCGGTTCCCGGCGCGTCTTCGAGCAGCACGTGGCCTTCGGCGATCATGGCCATGATCGTGAGACGAATCACGTGCGGCTTGCCCAGCACGGCCTGGCCGACGTTCTGCACGAGACGGTCGAAGGTGCCGGCGAACCAGGTCGCCTGCTCGGGGGTCATTGTCACAGGGCTGCTCTTCTCTCGGTCAGATGTGGGGGTTCTGGATGCACGTGCCGGGTCATCGCGACACCGTCGGTGTCACGCCGCCACAGTTGATGTAATTCGCCTGAACTTCAAGCTCGTAGCCGGTGCCCTGGCGGTCGTCGGTGTACCAGCCGGGTGTCCTGGTTCCGTCGGGCGCCGACACCGAGGTGGTCTTGATGCCATCGGAGCGTGAGTTCCAGGTACAGGTCACTGAGCTGCCGTCGAAGTTGTGCACGGTGATCTTGATGTACGTGCAGTTGACGATTCCCTTGACGTTGCAGGCGCCGCCGGGAGAGATGGTGGCAGTAGGCGTGGGTTTGCTCTCAGACGTCGCCGATGATGAGCTCTCTCCACTCACGGCACCGGTGACGTCGACCGTGCGGGCGGTGATGCTGTGAGTGTCGCTGTAGCCGGCTGGAATGGTACGGCTGCCACCGGCTGTGCCCACGTTCTCCCAGCCGCCCGAGTCGATCTTGATCTCGATGTGGTAGTCGCGGCCGTTGCGGGCGACCGACGACCAGTTGACGGTGACGCTCTGGTTGCCAGGTGAGGCGCTGGTGCTGGGCTTGTTCGGGGCGCCGTAGGGCGAGACCGAGTTCGAGGCAGTGCTCGCGGCACCGTTGTAGGTCTCGCCGTCGAGCTGGGTGACGGCCCGAACGCGCACGGTGTAGTCATTGTTGTTCGAGACGCCGCTCGTGATGACCTTGTTGCCGGGCATGCTGTTCCAGCCACCGTTGTTGAGGCTGTACTGGTAGGCGAGCTCGCTGGCTTTCGCGCCGTTGCCGGCGGCGGGCGAGTACGACACCGTGAGCTGGTTGTCGCCGGCGGTGGCGCTCACGTTGCCGGGTGCACCGGGGGCCACGAAGGCGCGGCGGGGCGCCGAGGGGCCGGAGGGGTTGCCGGTGCCGGCCTTGTTGGCCGCGGTGACGATGAAGGTGTAGTCGCTCTCTGAGGTGGCGACTTCGATGGCCTGCGACGTAGCGGTGCCCTCGGGGAGGGTGTTGACCACGGATCCTCCGAGCAGAACCTGCAGCGTGTACGCCGAGACCGCGTCACCGTTGTTGGCCGGGGCAACCCAGTTCACCTGCAACTGGGCCTTGTCTCCCACGGGCTCGAGACGGGTCGTGGTGGGTGCGGCCGGGGCATCCGGTTTGCCCGCCGGAATGACGGTGGCCGAGTACGGGCTGAAATCGCTCGGGTCGGGGGCACGGTTCACGGCTTGGATGCGCACCTGGTACGCCACGCCGTTCTCGAGGCCGTTCCACACCGTGCTGTTGCCGGTGACGCCGGTCTTCTGCACGGTTCCGGCGGCGGGGGCGGGCGAGATCTCGAGGTTGTACGAGGTGACGGGCGAGCCGGTGGTGGGCGGGGTGACCCAGTTCACGGTTGCGCTCTTGTCGCCGAAGATGAGCGTGGGCGCTGCGGGGGCGCTGGGGCGAGCATCCGGCCGGGCGATGCCGGAGGAGGGCGAGGCGTCAGAGGTGCCGACTGCGTTGGTGGCGGTCACCGTGAAGGTGTATTCGACGTTGTTGGTGAGGCCGTCGAGCGTGCAGGTGGTCGACTGGCACTGCTTGCTGTAGCCCTGCGGGCTCTTCACTGTGTACCCGGTGATAGAGGAGCCATTGTCGCTCGGCGGCACCCACGACAGCACGACAGTCTTGTCTTGAATCGAGGTGACACTCGGCGTGGTGGGGGTATCGGGGCGGCCCTGCACGGTGAGTCGAATACGGCCGTCGGCGACCCGCAGCGGGTCGTTCGTGGCGTCGGTGATGCGGTAGCGCACCACCATCGTGCCGACGAAGTCGCTCGCGGGCGTCACGTCGACTTGGCTGCCGTTCACGCTGGCGGTGCCGTTGCCTGTCTCAACGACGGCATCGAGAATCTTCAGCGGAGTCTCGGGGTAGGGGTTGTAGTCGTTGTCGAGCACGCTCACCGAGCGGGTCTTGCCCTGGTCGGCCTGCGGGATGGTGTCGTCGACCGCCGACGGCATCGGCCGGATGGAGGTGAGTACGTTGACCGTGATCGCGCCGGTGCCGGGCGCACTCTGGCCGTCGGTCACCTGAATCTGAAAGGTACTCTGCCCCTTGGCCGCGGAGCCGGAAGCCGACACGCTGAGCGTCTGGCCGTCGATCGAGGCGGTGATGCCGGGGTTCGGCGAGCCCACGACCGAGTAGCTGAGCTTCTCGAGGTCGCCCTGGTCGGGGTCGCGGGAGAGCGTGCGGAGGTTCAGCTTGTCGGCATCTCCGCCCGGCGCGACGTTGACACTGCCGCCGAGGAACGTGGGCGAGATGTTCGTGGTCGAGACAACAGTGATGGGAATGACCAGCACGGCCTTCTTGCCGAGCGGGTCGTCGGGCCCGGTGCCGTCGGTGACCTCGAAGCTCAGCGCATCGGGCCCGTAGTACCCGGCCTGCGAGGTGTAGGTGAGAGTGGTCTCGTCGGTGACGAGCGATGAGCCGTTGCCGTGCGCCACACTCACCTTGCCGGCCTCGGTGATACGTGCGGTCTTGCCGCTGTTCACGAGCACATACTGCGACAGTGGCACGCTGATGGTCTCGCCGCTGTTGACCGTGATCGGCTTGACGCCGGGCTTCAGGGTGGGGTGCAGGTCGGCCAGCCCCGGTACGAAGATGAATGCCGAGGCTTTCAGACCGTCGGGGTCGGTGACCGTGTAGGTCACGATCTGGGCGTCACCGGTGAGGGTGACCGTCACTTGGTTGTCGGCCGTGATGCTGGCGTTGGGGTTGTCTGAACTCACGGTGAGGTCGTCGACCGTGCCGTCAGGGTCGTCGTCGTTCTCCCGCACGGGAACCGTGGTTGTCGCCTTGCCGATGACGTCGGCCGCTACCACCACGTCGTCGCGGGCGATGGGCGCCACGAGCACCGCGTTCGGGTCGACGGTGACCAGCAGCGGCCCCACGGCGGTGGCGCCGTACTGGTCGACGACGGTGTACTGCACGGTGTACTGACCGGGGGTCTGCGGGGCCGTCACTTCGACCCGCCCGCGCTTGACCACGGCCGTCACTCCGTCGGGCACCTGCAGGCCGTTGTCGCGGAGCAGAATCGGGTCACCGTCGGGGTCGGAGTCGTTGGCGAGAACATCCACCGCCACTGTTCGCCCCGGGCGCACGCTCACGGCGTCGGGCACGGCGTACGGGCTCTGGTTGGCGCTCGCCGAGGGCACGATACCCACCTGTACGGTGGCGGTCGCTTCGGCGCCGAGTCGGTCGCGCACCACATAGGTGAAGGTGTCGGTGCCGGTCGACGTGGGGTACGCCTCATACTCGAGCCACGATTCGCCCACGCTCGTGATGCGACCCTTCGCGGGCGCGGTGCCCTGCCCGATGAGCGACACCGAGTCGCCGTCGGGGTCGATTCCGTCGAGCGGAATCGGGATGCGCACGGTGGTGCCCTGCAGTGCGCGCACGGTGACGTCGCGCGGCCGGGGCGGGGAGTTGGCGCCGGCATCGTTGCCGATGATCTGAATGGTCACATACCCGGCAGCGCGCTGGCCCTGGCTGTCGACCACCTCGTAGGTCGTGTAGACGGTCTTCGCCACCGGGCCGGCCTTGAACCGCAGGGTGTCTTGCGCCACGAACATGTCGCCGTCGGCTGGTGCGATGAGCGGCTGCACGAGCGTGGGCGAGAGCGAGATGGTGTCGCCGTTCGGGCTGTAGTCGTTGTCGAGCACGTGGATCGTCGCCACGTCTGCCGCGCGCACCGTCACCGTGTCGTTGACCGCGACCGGCGGCAGCAGTTTCGCGGGCGCCGGAATCGGTATCACGAACACCTCGCCCACCGCCGATTTTGTGCCATTCGTCACCGTGTAGTGAATCGTCGTGGGCGACGTGATGCCCGGCGAGTCGGTGATGCGCAGCGTCTCGTGCTCGAGCACCTCGACGGCCACGCCCGAGTCGGCCGGGTTGTCGATCGACTGCACGGCCAGAATGCCGCCGGCCGGGTCGAAGTCGTTCGCGAGCACATTCACGAGCACGCTGTGGCCCTTGGTGAGCAGGGCGGTGTCTCGCACGGCAATGGGTGGGTCGTCTGCGTTGACGCTGGCGAGAACATCCACTCGCACCAGGCCCGAAGCCGTCTTGGGGCCGTCGGTGACGAGGTACTGCACGTAGTAGGTGCCCGGGTTCGGGGTGATGAAGGTGAAGGTGCCCGTGGTGTAGTCCGGCACCACGGTGGCTCCGGTGACCTCGTTGATCTTCGCGAGACGCAGCTGCGCGCCGCTCGGGCTGAGGTCGTTGGCGAGCGGCGAGGCGGTGACCTGCTGGTTCGGGCGGGTGATGTAGTGGTCGGCGTTGGTGACGGGGGCGAGGGTTCCGGATGCCCGAACCTCGAAGTGAATCGTGCCCTCGGTGTCGAGTGTTCCGTCGCTCACAACGACTTTCACGTCTTTGCGGCCCGGGTCAGCGTCGAGCGCTGTGAATGTGATTTGTCCGTCGGCGCGGAACTGAACCTGGTTCGCGCCGTCGGCGGTGGCCGAGCGCACGAACAGGTCGTCGCCGTCGGGGTCGATCCAGTCGGGCAGCACGTTGTACGAGACGGTCGAGTTCTGCTCCACGGGAATGGTGGCGACGCGCTTCTCGACCGGTGCCTCGTTCGTGCCCGGCGCCTTCACCGTGAGCGAGACGGTTGCCGTGGCCTTCCCGCCCCGCCCGTCGTCGACGCTGTACGAGAAAGTTCCCGTGCCCGTCGCGTCGGCCGGCACGGCGATCTGCAGGGCTGCGCCGCCGAGAATACTCTGCACTGTGCCGAGCGGGGGTTCGGCGCCGTTCAGGGTGGCCGTGAGCACGTCGCCGTCGGGGTCGGAGTCATTGTCGAGCACGGGCAGCACCGTGGTGCGGCCCGCCCGAACGCCGAACTTGTCGTCGACGGCAATGGGCGGACTGTTCTGATCGGTGCGGTTCGGCAGAATCTGCTGAAGCTCTTCTTCTGTGGTGTTGTCTTCTTCGTTGGTCTGGGTCTGGTCGGGTGGGGGCACCACGTCGTCCCAGTTCTCGACCTTCTTCATGTTCTGGTTCACGAGCCATACGGCGCCGCTCGTGAGGTCGTTGATCACCACGACGTCACGGTTGACCCGAAACACGAGGTCGGCGTTGTCGGGCAGGCCGTCGATGGTGCTCGACACATCGTTGGCGGTGCCGGCGCAGTCGCGTACATACGTCGAGGCGCCCGCCCAGGCGCCGTACGCGCAACCGCTGAGAAACACGGGTGGGGCCGGCTTGCCGGGTTTGCCCGACGAGGTGCTGGTCGCCGTGCTGCCGTCGAGGGGCTGGCTGATCAGCTGGGTGGTGGTGGCGATGAGGGCCGACGAGGAATCCGGGCCGTTCTGCTGAAGGATGCCGCCCTTCGAGTCGGCGACGCTCACCTGCTTGCCGCCCGGGAGGTAGAGCACGCCATTGACGCTGTCGAACACCACCGCGCGGGTGCCCACGGTGGCGAGCGAGAGCTGTGCATCATCCGGAACCGTGCCGAGCGCAGCCGTCACAGGGTCGCCCGCGGTGCCCTGGTCGTCGACCGGGATGCTCACCAGCTGCTTGTCGGCCAGCGAGAGGCCGTGAATCGTGCCGGTGTCATCGACCGTGGCCGAGGCTCCGGCGCCGAGCTTGTAGAGAGGAGTGTCGGGGTTGGCCGTGAAGTTCGCGACCGCGGCGGCGGTACTCGAGAACAGCAGCCCGGTCGAGGCATCGAGCACTGAAACGGTGTTGGCGCCCAGCGAGACCTCTGCCTGGGCCGGGATGGCGACCGGGTTGCCCACCGAGACGGTGGCCGGGTCGACCACACTGAGGGTCGACGACGACGGGTCGACGGCGATGACGGTCTCGCCGTTCTGCAGAATGTCGAAGGTGCCGCTGGTCATGCGCAGGCCCCCGTCGAGCACCTGCGAGGGGTAGTTGAGGTGGCCGAGCAGCAGGCCGCTGGGCTTGGTGACCCACACGCCACCATCGTTGAGTTGCACGTTCGCGGTGGTGATGCCCTGGTAGAAGAGGGCCATGGTCGTGACGGCGAGCGAAACCACCGAAACGGTCGCCACAGATGCGACCGTCGCCTTTCGGCGACGCATGGCCTCGAAGAGCCTCACGTTGTTTTATCCCCATCGTCGACTGACAGTCGGGTCTCTCAACTTCGGGTGAAGAAAAACCAACGCAGCCATTCAAACATGAGTTCTGCTAGGGCCCAAATATGTTTGCGCGAGGTATACGCGCGGGTGCGCCTTACGTTTGGGTTCGGTCGCGGCCTTGCGCCTCGTGCCACCGTGCGGCGAGGTGGTGCCCGCACGGTGCGAGGTCTTGCCCGTACGGTGGGCTGTATGCAGCTCACCATTCTCGGCACGGCCCAGCCCTTCCCTGTTCCCGGCAATGCGTGCTCGGGGTACCTGCTGGCCTCGGGTGAGACGCAGGTGTTGGTGGATGCCGGCACCGGCACCCTCGCCGAACTGCAGCGTCACACCACCCTCGATTCGCTCGACGCCATCTGGGTTTCGCACCGGCACGCCGATCACTCGGCCGACCTGCTGGTGGCGTACTACGCGTTGCGGGCCACAAAAGTGGGCGCGGCGCGGCGCATCCGGCTGATAGGCCCGGAGGGGCTCGACGAGCGGCTCGCCACCTACCTCGGCGGCGATGCGGCCGAGGGGCTCCATGAGGTCTTCGAGTTCACCGAGATGCACGGCTGGGGCGAGGCGCTCGTGGGCGAACTGGCGCTGGCGTGGGGGCCGGTGTCGCACGGCGTGCCGGCGTTCGCGCTGACCGTCACCGACGTCGGTGGGCTCGGCGTCGAACGGGGCAGTGCGGGGGCCGAGGTGGTGCCGGATGACGGAAGTTTCACCTACTCCGGCGACACCGGCCCGTGCACGTCGCTCGTGGAGATGGCCGAGGAGTCGTCGACGCTGCTCGCTGAGGCCGGGTACGACGTGGCTCCGGCCCGGGGCGAGGAGTACGTTCACCTCACCCCCGAAGACGCCGGCCGGGCCGCCACGTCTGCCGGGGTATCGACTCTGCTGCTCACGCACCTCGCGCTGGGCCTGACCCCCGCCGCCGCGCGCCGTCGCGCCGCCACCACCTTCGCCGGAGCCGTCGCGCTGGCCCTGCCGGGCCAGACCTTCACCGTCTGAGCTCTCCGCGTGTCGCCCGCCTCTGCCGCGCAGGCGGGTCATGCGGGGGTCGGGGTGGGGCCGAGGCGCATCCAGTGCGGGGTGCGGGCGCGAAGGCCGAGGGTGAGGGCGCGAGCGCCGATGTAGCCGTAGCCGAAGGCCGCCCAGAGCCAGACGAGGGCGTGCGAATCGGCCAGACCGCCAGTTGGGGTGGTGACGGCTCCAGCAGCGTGAGCGACGGGGTCCGACGCGGTCGAACCGCCGTCGGCCGCGGCAGCGGGGTGCAACCACAGCACGAGCAGCAGCAACGGCGCGTAGAGGGCGAGGTTGACCAGGCCCGAGAGCGCGAGGTACCGCGCGTCGCCGGCGCCGATG
The DNA here is from genome assembly GCF_035018625.1 of Subtercola sp. RTI3. Lineage (NCBI taxonomy): Bacteria > Bacillati > Actinomycetota > Actinomycetes > Micrococcales > Microbacteriaceae > Subtercola > Subtercola sp. RTI3. Next base: position 19,545 of record NZ_JASJXO010000034.1, read on the forward strand.
AGTACGCCGTCGAGCACGAACACGAAGCCGGCCAGCGGGATGCCCGCCGCCATCGCCAGCGCGGTGACGGTCACCCCGTGCTGAACTTCGGGGCTCGCCGAGAACACCGGCCCGAGTACGGGGGCGAGGAGGGCGACGGCCGCTCCGAGCACCGTGCCGACACCGAGCGACCAGACGATGAGTCGCCGCAGCAGAAACCGCACCCGTTGAACGTCGCCGGAGCCCAGCCCGTGACCGACGAGGGCTTGCGCGGCGATGGCCAGGGCATCCAGAACGAAGGCAAGGGTCGCGAACAGCGTCAGCGCGATCTGGAACGCTCCCAGCTCAGCCACCCCGAACGTGGCCGCGACCGCTACCGTGGCGAGCATCGCCGCCCTCAGGCTGGCCGTGCGCACGAACAGCCAGCCTCCGGATGCCGCCGCCGACCCCACACCGGAGAGCCCCGGCCGAAGGCTCGCCCCACTTGCCCGGGCCGCGCGCACGACGATGAGCAGGTAGATGAGTGCCATCGCCCATTGCGCCACAACGGTTCCGGCGGCCGACCCGGCGATGCCCCAGCCGAACCCCAGCTCGGGCCAGCCGGGGCCCCACGACCCGCGGTAGATGAACAGGGCGTTGAGCCCCGCGTTCGCGGCGAACCCGCAGACGGCGACGACCAGCGGGGTGCGGGTGTTCTGCAGGCCACGCAGCACCCCGGTTGCGGCGATGACCAGCAGCATGGCGGGCAGGCCGGCGAGCGACACGGTGAGGTAGGTGGTGGCGTCGGTCGCGACCGCGGGGTCTGATGTGAAGAGCCCGACCGCGTTCGCTGAGAAGGCGAGGCCGAGCAGTACGACGACGGCGCCGAGCAGCAGGGCGAGCCAGAGCCCGTCGATGCCGGCCCGCAGTGCACCGGGGCGATCACCCGCGCCGAGCAGGCGTGCGACGGCGGGCGTGGTGGCGTAGGCGAGAAAGACGAGCAGGCCGATGACGGTCTGGATGAGGGCGCTCGCGATTCCGAGTGCGGCCAGGGGCACCTCGCCGAGGTGGCCGACGAGGGCGGTGTCGGTGAGCAGAAACAGAGGCTCGGCCACGAGCGCGCCGAGCGCCGGCACCGCGAGGCGCAGGATGTCTCGGCTGAGGCTCGGGGTGGGCATCCCTTCACGGTAGCGGGCTGATGCGCCCGTTCTGCACCGGCCTGCGGCTCACAGCCGAACCGCTGGAGTGCTCCTTTATGCTGAAGGCATGAACGAATCGGGTATCAAAACCACAGAACTCGACCCTGCCACTCGGGCCCAAGACGACCTGTTTCGGCACGTCAACGGCAAGTGGATCGCGCGCACCGAGATTCCCGAAGACAAGGCCCGTTTCGGGTCGTTCTACGAGCTCGCCGAAGAGGCTGAGAAGGCCGTGCAGCAGATCATCGTCGAGGCGCAGGGCGCAGTCGAGGGCAGCGAGGAGCGCAAGTTCGGCGACCTCTACACGAGCTTCATGGACGAAGCCCGTATCGAAGAGCTCGGCACCTCGCCCATCGACGCCCAGCTGGCCCTCGTGAGCAACGTTTCGTCGGTCGAAGACCTCGTGCGCACGGTGGGCCGGCTCGAGCGCCAGGGCGTCAGTGGCTTCTTTCAGACCTTTGTCGACAACGACCCGGGCAACCCCGAGCGCTACCTCGTCTTCGTGAACCAGGGCGGCCTGTCGCTGCCGAACGAGAGCTACTACCGCGAAGAGAAGTTCGAGAGCGTGCGAGAGGCGTATGTGGCGCACATCCAGCGCATGTTCGAGCTCGCCGACACGGGCAGCGCGGTCGACCGGGCCACTGCGGCCGATGCGGGCAGCCCTCCCGAGCGGGCCCAACGCGTGTTCGATCTCGAGACCGCCCTTGCGAGCCACCACTGGGACAACGTGCGCACCCGCGACGCCCAAGCCACGTACAACCTGCTCAGCTGGGCCGACCTGCTGGCACTGTTCGCGGGCTCCGCGGCCGAGGGTTCGCCGGCCGGCACCCTCACTCTGTGGCGTGATGCTCTGGATGCCCCCGCCGGCGTCTTCGACGAACTCGTCGTGCGTGAACCCAGCTTTCTCGAAGGTCTCTCGTCGCTGATCACGGCCGACCGTCTCGAGCAGTGGAAAGACTGGCTGGCGTGGAAGATCATCCATGGCGCGGCCGCCCTTCTCCCCGCCGACTTCGTCGAGGCCAACTTCGACTTCTACGGGCGCACCCTCACCGGCACCCCCTCGATGCGCGACCGGTGGAAGCGCGGCGTCTCACTCGTCGAGGGCTCGATGGGCGAGGCTGTCGGCCGCATCTACGTCGAACGCCACTTCGGCGGCACGGCGAAGCAGGCGATGGATGTGCTCGTCGAGAACCTCATCGAGGCCTACCGGCAGTCGATCACCGACCTGGCCTGGATGACCCCCGAGACCCGCACGCGTGCCCTCGAGAAGCTCGGCAAGTTCACTCCGAAGATCGGTTTTCCCGACACCTGGCGCGACTACTCCGCCCTACAGCTCGACGCCTCGAGCCTGTTCGACAACGTGCGGGCGACCAACGAGTTCGAGTTTCAGCGTGAGCTCGGCAAGGTGGGCAAGCCGCTCGACCGTGGCGAGTGGTTCATGACCCCGCAGACGATTAACGCGTACTACAACCCCGGGTTCAACGAGATCGTGTTTCCCGCGGCCATTCTGCAGTATCCGTTCTTCGACGAGGCACGGGATGGCGCGGCGAACTACGGCGCAATCGGTGCGGTCATCGGCCACGAGATCGGCCATGGGTTCGACGACCAGGGTTCGCGCTTCGATGGCGACGGCAAGCTCACCGACTGGTGGACATCCGCCGACCGCGAAGCGTTCGAGAAGCTGACCGCCTCGCTCATCGAGCAGTACAACGCGCTCGCCCCCCTGCAGGTGCCCGGCCAGCACGTGAACGGCGCCCTCACCATCGGTGAGAATATTGGCGATCTGGGCGGGTTGGGCATAGCGTGGAAGGCGTACCTGATTTCACTGGGCGGCGAAGAACCGCCCGTGATCGACGGGCTCACCGGCGCCCAGCGGTTCTTCCTGTCGTGGGCGCAGGCGTGGCAGCAGAAGTCGCGTGACGAAGAAGTGATTCGCCTGCTGGCGATCGACCCGCACTCGCCGAACGAGTTTCGCTGCAACCAGATCGTGCGCAACATCGCAGAGTTCTACGAGGCGTTCGATGTCAGCGAGAGCGACGCCCTGTGGCTCGCCCCCGAAGACCGTGTGACCATTTGGTGAGAGAAGCGCTGAGGTAGGTGACGGAGTGATGCGCAGAGATCGACGGAGGGCCGGTTCGGAGTTGCCGAGCGGGCGTCGGTCGAGCGCCGCCGCGCACGACACCGACACTTTTCGGCGCGGGTTCGTCTCGCTGACGAACCTCGCTCTCTCCGGCGTGCAGATCACCGCCTCGGCGCTCGACGTCGAGAGCGAGAAGGTGCTCTTCTCGATCGACGACCACTTGTCGGTGCCCACCGCGAGCCTCGGCAAGGTTCTGCTTCTGATCGAGGTGGCCGCCAGGCTCACGCAGCGCGAGACCTCGGCGCACGGCCTGCTCGACCGCACGGTTGTCGACTCGGCGGCCGACACCGGGCTGTGGCAGCATCTGCAGGTGCCGATGCTGCCGGTGGCCGACCTGGCCGTTCTCATCGCATCCTCCAGCGACAACCTCGCCACCAACGTTCTGCTGCGGCACATCGGTCTCGACAAGGTGCGTGAGCGCGGGGAGTCGCTGGGTCTCAGCCGCACGTTCCTGCTCGACAAAGTGCGCGACCATCGGGGCCCCGACGACGCCCCGCACCTCTCCGTCGGTTCGGCGCGCGAACTCAGCACGCTTTTTCGCAACCTGGCCGAGGGCACCGTGGTCGACGTCGCCACGAGCCAACAGGTGCTTTCGTGGCTCGGCCTCGGCGCCGACCTCTCGATGGTGGCCAGCGCGTTCGGGCTCGATCCGCTGTCGCACACCCACTCCGACCACGGGTTGCTGCTGGTGAACAAGACGGGCACGGGCAAAGGCATCCGAACGGAGGCCGGCGTGCTGCGCGGCCCCCGCGCCGGCGTGGCGTACGCCGTCACGATGCGCTTCAACGACGCCGACCTGAACGGGCGCCTCGCCGTGCTCGACGGCATGCGAACGCTCGGCACTGACATTCTCGAGTACGTGCACTGAGCCGCCCGAGCCCCCCCATCCGAAACTCTCGCTGACGATCACACGGTGATCGTCAGGATGGTACCGCGTGCGCCTCAGTCGATGAGGCCGAGGGCCACCAGCCGTTCGAGCGTCTCGACCCCGGCCGGCGGGCACCGCCCCGCATCGGCCGACGTGACCCAGTGCACCGAGTCGACCTCGGCTGACGCCACTGGCTCGTCAGCGGTCGTGGCGGCGAACAGCGTCATCGCAACCAGTCGCCCGTCGGGCTCGCCATGCGCCTGCACTGTCACCGTGAACAGCTCCCGGATGCTCTGCTGCTCGAGCTCGACCGCAATCTCTTCGCGGCTCTCCCTGGCCACGGCCTCTGCGGCTGTCTCTCCCGCATCGATCTTGCCGCCCGGCAGGTACAGCACGTCGCGCCCGCGTGCGGTGACCATGAGCACCCGGCGCCCGCGCAGCAGCACGACGGCGGCCACGCGGATGGTCGGGAGCCCGGCCCCGGGCCGGGCAAGCAACCCAGCCGAAGCCATCGCGGTAACGCCGGCCTGGTCAGCTCCGGACTGAGCCCACGCCGACCGCAGAATCGCGTAGACAGCGGTGTCGCCCCAGGCGCCCTTGAAGAATGTGTCTTCGCGAAAATGGGCCTCGAGCACCAAACCGAGCCGTTCGGCGAGGGCCGATGACGAGCTATTGCGAGGGTCGAGGGTGGCGTGCACGCGGTGCGCGTTCAGTTCGGTGAAGGCGTAGTCGAGCATCCGGCCGGCCGCCTCAGTGGCGTAGCCCTGCCCCTGAAAGTCGGGGTGGAAGGCCCAGCCGATCTCGGCCTGTCGGGAGGCGGTGCTGCGGAGAAACACCGTGATCTCGCCGATGAGCCGTGCCGGCGAACCACCCGTGCCGGGAAGCTCGACCGCGACGACGAGCACATCGCCGTCGTTCTCGAGGCGGGTCATCGTGAGGCGCCGGGTGAGGTGCTCGCGCGACTCGTCGAGGGTGCGAACGTTCCAGAGCATGAACCGGGTGACCTCGGGCAGGCGCTGGTAGGCGTGGATGTCGGCGAGGTCGCTCTCGGCGAGCAGCCGCAGCACCAGGCGCTCGGTGTGCAGCGGTTCGGTGAAACTGACCACGGGCCGGCGGGTCAGGATGCGGCGGCTGTGCCGGTGCGCGGCGAGTTGTCATCGCGTGCGGCGGTGCCTGTTCTGCCGAGCCCGGCCCCAGGCCCGGCGGGCAGAGCCGACGCGGCTGGCAACACAGGCACGATCGTCGGAAGAGGCGTGACCTGCGCTGCCGCCGCCGGCTGCACGCCGAACAGCGCGTCGAGCGCCGACACGAACGACTCGCTCTCGCCGGCCCGGGCGAGTTCGCGGGCCCGAACAGAGGGCGTGTGCAGCAGCACGCCGACGAGGTGACGAAGCGCAGCCTCGGTCTCGCTGGCCGCCGCGTCGTCACCCGCGCGGGCGCGGGCCCGGGCGATCTCGGCGTCGAGCACGTCGAAGAAGTGCCCGCGCAGCGCTACCACGGCCGGCGTGACCTCTGATTCGACGCGGGCGGCGGTGAACTCCGCCGCAGCCTCGTCGACCATGGCCCGAGCGCTCGTGGTGGCCTTGAACTCGTCGATGGGGGCGTGCAAGCTGATGGTCTCGAGGTCGAGCAGCTCGACGCCGGGCAGATGCTGGGCGGCCGGGTCGATATTGCGCGGCAGGCCGAGGTCGATCACCAGGCGACGCTCGAGCGCATTCGGCCGGGCCGCTGCCGCCGTGAAGTGCGCGGCAGAGAGCACGTAGGTCGGCGACTGGCTCGCAGCCACCACCACGTCACTCTGGGCGAGCACGGCGTCGAGGCCGGGCGTGAACACCTGCGGAACAGACAGACGCTCGGCGAAGGGCGCGATGCGGCTCGACGGCGAGTACACGGTGACGTTGGTGACGCCGCGTTCGTGCAGGGCGGCGAGGCTCACGCGGGCGTACTTGCCCGTGCCGATGAGCAGAACGCGAGTGGCGGCCCAGTCGGTGACGCGGCTCTCGGCCAGTTCGAGGGCGAGACGAACGAGCGAGCGACCCGCTCCGCCGACACCGGTTTTCGTCTTCACGTCGCGTGAGGTGTGGGATGCCCGCTGAAACAGTCGTTCGAGAGCCGACGACGTGGTGCCTTCGATTCGCGCCGTCTGCAGGGCGCGTTTCACCTGCCCGCCGATCTCCTCTTCGCCGATGACAACGGATTCGAGCCCACTCGACACCGAGAACAGGTGCTCGGCGACAGTGTCGCCCGACAGAACGGTGATGGCGTCGATCACGTCGCCTGAGTCGACGAACGAGGCGGCGCTCACGGCGTCGATGACCTCACGGGCGGCGAGTGCACAGCCGGCGGTGAGGGGTTCGTCGACGTCGAGGTAGGCCTCGAAGCGGTTGCAGGTCGCCAGAACGACAGCACCCTGGATGAAATCGCTGTTCGCGACGAGCTGCGGAGCCACCGACGGTGCGCCAACAGAGAGCTTCTCGAGGAGGTCGAAGCTCGCGTTTCGATGACTGGCAGTCAGGCAGATCAACACCAACCCATCGTAGGCGACTTTGCTGCGAGTACCGACCTTTTTCTACCAGCTGTAGTAGACAGCCTGTGCAGCAAAGTTTGAGACACTGGAGCACGTGACTTTCAACGTGAACACCAGCGATGTCGCCGAGCTTCCCGCCGGGCATCCGTTGCAGACCGGCCGAACCTCAGCGTCACCTCTCGTCACCACGTACCAGGGGGTGCGCGGCGACGTCACGCCCGTGTGGTTGATGCGCCAAGCCGGCCGCTCCCTTCCCGAGTACCGGGCGCTGCGAATTGGCACCGACATGCTCGACGCGTGCCTCGACCCCGCCATGGCCAGTGAGATCACCTTGCAGCCCTGGCGCCGGCACGGTGTCGACGCGGCCATCTTCTTCAGCGACATCGTGGTGCCCATGAAGCTCGCAGGCGTCGACGTGTCGATCGTTGCGGGCAAGGGGCCCGTGCTCGGCTCGGCGGTTCGTACGGCTCAGGATGTCGCGGCTCTCCCGGTGCTCGACGAGTCGGCCCTGGCGCCCATCTCCGACGCGGTCGCCCTCACCGTCGCCGCGCTCGGCGACACCCCGCTCATCGGGTTCGCCGGCGCCCCCTTCACCCTCGCCGCGTACATGGTCGAGGGCGGACCGTCGAAAGACCACATCGCCGCGCGAACCATGATGCACTCCGACCCCGAGACGTGGCAGGCGCTGATGCAGTGGACCTCCACCGTCACCGGGGCGTTCCTGCGCGCGCAGATCGTGGCCGGGGCGAGTGCCGCCCAGCTGTTCGACTCGTGGGCGGGCGCGCTGAGCCTGAAGGACTACGTGGAGAAGGTGGCTCCGGCCTCGAAGCTGGCGCTGGCGCGGGTGCACGGGCTGACGTATTCGATTTCAGGGGCAACAGACGCAGCCGTTCGCACGGTGCCGATCGTGCACTTCGGCGTGGGCACGGGCGAACTGCTGAAGGCCATGCATGATGTGGGCGCCGATGTCGTCGGGGTCGACTACCGGATTCCGCTCGACGAAGCCTCTCGCCGTCTCGGCGGAGGGGTTCCGCTGCAGGGAAACCTCGACCCCGCGCTTCTGGCCGCACCGTGGCCCGTGCTCGAAGCCCACATTCTCGACGTGCTCGAGCGGGGCACGGCGGCTCCGTCGCACGTGCTGAACCTGGGGCACGGGGTGCCACCGGATGCCGACCCGGCCGTCATCACCCGGCTGGTCAAGTTCGTGCACGACAATGCTGCCGCACCCGCGGCGTAGTTCAGAGAATCCGGAGCACGGAGTGGCACTGAAGAGCATCGTCGTCATCGGCGCCGGGGTCGGCGGCCTGGTCGCTGCCCGCGAGCTCGCACGAAAGGGCTTCGGGGTGACGCTGCTCGACGCGGCCGACGAAGCCGGCGGGTGTGTTGCAACGCACACGGTGGCGGGCATCCGGCTCGACAGCGGAGCAGAGAGCTACGCCACCCGTGGCGGAACCGTGGCCCGCTTTCTCGCCGAAATCGGGCTTGCCGACGCCATCGTGTCGCCCAATCCGGCGGGCGCGTGGGTTCAGCTCGACGGGTTCGCGGCGCCCCTGCCCAAGAACACGCTGCTGGGTATTCCCGGAGTACCGCTGGCCGACGACGTGCGCCGCATCATCGGCTGGTCGGGCGCCATTCGCGCCCAACTCGACCGGTACATGCCGCTCGTTCGGGTGCGCCGCGAGACTGATCTCGGCGACATCGTGCGTCGCCGCATGGGCCAGAAGGTGCTCGACCGTCTTGTGGCGCCCATCGTCTCTGGCGTGCACTCGGCCCATCCTGACCTCGTGGATGTTCACGCCGTCGCCCCGGGGCTCACCGCCGCCATGACGACGCAGGGGTCGCTCTCGGGCGCCGTGATGTCGCTCATCGCGCGGCGCGCTGCGGCGGCGCAGGGCGCGCGACCCGACATCACGGGGGCCAGTGCGGCAAACGGGGTGGCGGGCGCGAGAGCAGGCTCGGCGGTCGGCGGAATCGACGGCGGAATGTACCGTCTCGTCGACGCCCTCGTGGCCGACTGTGCGCGCCTCGGGGTCGACGTGCGCCTCGGCAGTGTTGTCGCGGGCATCCGCCGGGTGCCGAACAACACGCCCGGCCAGGCCGAGTGGATGACCGTGCTCGGCGACGGCGCAGTTCTCGGCTCGCACGGGGTCGTTGTCGCCGCGGGTTTTCGCGCCGCCCTCGCCCTGTTGGCGTCTATGCCACCCGCTGACGCAGCCCCCAGCGACCTCGCTGGACCTGCGGCCTCAAGCGGCCTCGGCGATCTCAGCGAACCGAGCGACCTCGCCGCGCTCACGCGCTCGAGCGAATGGCCCGGCTCGAGTGCCGTGACGCTGGCCACGCTGGTGCTCGACGCGCCCGCGCTCGACGCGGCTCCGCGCGGCAGTGGCGTGCTGGTGGCAGAAGACGTGACCTCGGTGGGCGCAAAGGCACTCACGCACGCCACCGCGAAGTGGCCGTGGCTCGCCCGCGACGCCGGGCCCGGCCGTCACGTGGTGCGGCTGTCGTACGGTCGTGGCGGGGAGGGCCAGGCACCGAGCGCGGTGACGCAGGCACAGGCGTTGGCCGACGCCAGCACCCTGCTCGACACTCCGCTCGACGAAACGATGGTGCAGGGGTTCGCCCTCACCGAGTGGCGTGACTCGCTGGCCTTCGCGACGGGAGGCCACCGTGCTCGGGTCGATGAATTGGTCGAGGCAATACACGAGCATCCGGGACTCGAGGTCGTCGGCGCGTGGATTTCGGGCACGGGCCTCGCGTACGTCATTGACGGAAGCAGAGTCAAGGCCTCTGAGCTCGCTGCACGTCTGCACAGGTCATAGGTCTACGATTTATTTCAGATAAGCAACTCACGACTGATCGGAGTAATCATGCGCGGAAAGCTGCTTTTCGTGGTCGGCATCGGTGCAGGCTACGTACTCGGCTCCAGAGCCGGCCGTAAACGCTACGAGCAGATCAAGGCGGGTGCAGACAAGGTGTGGTCGTCGCAGCCGGTGCAGGCCGGGGTCTCGTCCCTGAAGGGTTTTGCCAACCAGCGCATCGACGCTGCGTCGGGCGGGCTGGCCAAGCAGATCAGAAAACTGCTCGGTTCGCTGTTGCACCTCGACCGTTCGAGCGGCACCGGGGTCTCTGAGTACCGTCAGACGGCACCAGCGTCTGCAACGAAACCGCCGCTCACGCCGCCCGCGGCCTGAGCGGGGAGGAACGTTTCGTGACCAGTATCCCGACCCCCAACCCGAAGCAGAAACAGTCACTGGCTGAACTTGTTTCGGCCCTGCCGAGCCTCGTCACCACCCTCGTCAAAGACGAGCTCACCCTGCTGAAGTCCGAGGTCGTCAAGCGGCTCTCGAAGCTGGGAATCGGTGCCGGGCTCATTGCGGCAGCACTCTTTCTGCTGTTCTTCGTGTTCGCCGTGCTGGTGGCCGCCGCTATTCTCGGCATCGCCACCGCGCTGCCGGCGTGGCTGTCGGCCCTCATCGTGGCGGCCGGGCTACTGGTGATCGCGATCATCCTCGCTCTTGTCGGGGTGTCGTCGATCAAGAAGGGCATTCCGCCGGTGTCCGAAGAGTCGATCACGAGCCTGAAGAAAGACGTCAACGCGGTCAAGGGGCTGGGCGAGACGAAAGCTCCCGGCGAGACGAAAGCTTCCGGCGACACGAAAGAACTGGGTGCCAAACATGAGTGACATCTCACACGCGAGCGCACCGCTCGGTGCGGCATCGAAGGCCGCAGCGGCAGGGCTGAAGAAGAACCAGCCGGCGAAACCTGACAAGCCCACCGACACACGCAGTCACGAGCAGATTCAGAAAGACGTCGTGAAGAACCGCCAAGACCTCGCTGAGACTCTTGACGCCATCGAGTACAAGCTGAACGTTCCGAAGCAGGCCACAATGGCTGCCCGGCGCGTGAAGGCGAAGATCAAGACACTCCGCGAGGAGAACCCCGCAGTTCTGGTGGCCGGCGCTGCCGGTGCCGCGGCTGTGGTGGGCACCGGCATCTGGCTGGGTGTTCGCGCTCTTACCCGGCGCTGAGTGGCCAATTGCCGGCGCCGACCCTGGGTCGCCGGCCGAGAAAGAAGACAATGACAAACCCGACATCCGATCGGGCCATGCCCAATTCGACCATCGCTTCGACCAGTGAGCCGGCCGGAGAAATGGTTACGGGGTACGCCCTATGGGCGGTTTTCGCCCGCGACCGGCATGCGCCGCTCGGCCTGGCTGACAGTGATGCTGTGGCTGACAGTGACGCTACGGCCGGCAGTGCCGCTGCGGCGGCTGTGGCCGAACTCGACGCGGCCGTCGCACGCATCGAACAGCGCGACGTGACCCTGCGCGGCTGGTACGACGTATCGGGCCTGCGTGCTGACGCCGACCTCATGGTGTGGATTCACGGCGACACCCCCGAGACCCTTCAGTGGGCCCTTCGCCAGCTGCGCCGCACGACGTTGCTCCGCACGCTCGCGCCGGTGTGGAACGCGCTCGGTGTGCACCGCGACGCGGAGTTCAACAAGCGCCACATGCCCTCGTTCATGCTGGGCAAACCGCCGCAGACCTGGGTGACCGTCTACCCGTTCGTGCGTTCGTACGAGTGGTACCTGCTGCCCGACGCCGAGCGGAGCGCGATGCTCCGCGACCACGGCATGAAGGGCGCCGCCTTTCGCACGACGCTGGCGAACACCGTTGCGAGCTTCGCCCTCGGCGACTACGAGTGGATCCTTGCGCTCGAAGACGAGAACCTGCTGAACCTCGTCGACATGATGCGTGACCTCCGGCAGACGGATGCCCGTCGCCACGTTCGCGAAGAGGTGCCGTTCTTCACGGGCCGCCGCATTCCCACCACCGACATCGTGGAGGTACTCCTGTGACCGATGCATCAACCCCCGCATCAACAGACGTCGCGCCCGACCTCGTACGCGGCGCGACACCCGCCGCCGCGCAAGGCCCTGAGCACGTCACGGTCGCCGTGGCGTACGACGCGATTCTGCTCGCCTCCTTCGGTGGACCCGAAGGCCAAGACGACGTGATTCCCTTTCTGAAGAACGTCACCCGCGGCCGCGGGATCCCCGAAGAGCGCCTCGAAGAGGTTGCCCACCACTACCGTGCGTTCGGCGGAATCAGCCCGATCAACGAGCAGAACCGTGAGTTGAAGGCGGCCCTCGAACACGAACTCGCCGCCCGCGGCATCGATCTGCCCGTGCTCTGGGGCAACCGCAACTGGGACCCGTACCTGCGCGACGCGCTCGTCGAGGCGAACGAGGCCGGCTACACGAAGCTCATCGCCATCGGTACGAGCGCCTACAGCTCGTACTCGAGCTGCCGCCAGTACCGCGAAGACTACGCGAAGGCGCTCGACGAGACCGGCCTGAACGGCGTCATCCAGATCGACAAGGTGCGTCAGTTCTTCGACCACCCCGGTTTTGTCGCGCCCTTCATCGACGGGCTCGCCGACGGCCTGGCCCAGGTGCAACAGGCGCGGCCCGGTATCGACCTCGCCACCGAGGTCGAGGTTCTGTTCACCACGCACTCGATTCCCTCGAGTGACGCCGACAGGTCTGGTCCGCCCGAGCGCGGTTTCGGGGCGGGCGGCGCGTACGAAGCGCAACACCGGGCGGTGGCCGAGGTCGTGATGGCCGCGGTCGGGGTGGGTCGTACATCCATGCCCCAGTGGCAGCTCGTCTTTCAGTCACGAAGTGGCCCGCCCACGCAGCCGTGGCTCGAGCCCGACATCAACGACGCGATTGGCGAACTGCCCGCACGCGGCATTCGTGCGGTCGTGATCGTTCCGCTCGGATTTGTGAGCGACCACATGGAGGTGAAGTGGGATCTCGACAACGAGGCCACCGTGACGGCTGCAGATAACGATTTGTACAGTGTTCGTGTTCCTACCCCCGGGGTGCACAAAAAGTACGTCGAGGGGCTGATTGACTTGGTGCTCGAACGCGTGAATGGAACACCGACTGCCGAACGCCCTTCGCTGACCGAGCTGGGGCCGTGGTATGACGTGTGTCGTTCGGGCTGCTGCGAGAACGTTCGCCTCGGCTTCAAGCCGGCTTTGGCTGGTCTGGCACCGTAGATCGCGTTCACCTGGCTGATTCAGACATTCAGCTCACTGAACGGGCCCCCAGAACGGGCCCGCATCGCACCGACACTAACCGAATCGTTTCTCACTGATGCCTCGCACTCTCACCATCGCCACGCGCGGAAGCGCTCTGGCGCTCGCCCAGACGGGCATGATCGCCGCTGAGTTGACCCGTTTGACCGGTGTCAACGTGGTCATCACGGTCGTGACGACCGAAGGTGACACTTCGCGGGCGTCTCTGTCGAGCATCGGTGGCACCGGCGTGTTCGCGAGTGCGCTGCGGGCGGCACTCGTCGCGGGTGAGTGCGATCTCGTCGTTCACTCGCTCAAAGACCTGCCCACGGCGGCGTACCCGGGCCTCGTGCTCGGTGCGGTTCCGGGCCGCGAAGACCCGCGCGACGCCCTCATCACGCGGGATGGCCTGACCCTCGCCGAGTTGCCGGAAGGCGCCACGATCGGCACGGGGTCGCCCCGACGCGTCGCCCAGCTGCTGAGTCTGAGGCCAGATGCCACTGTTGTCGACATTAGAGGTAATGTCGACACCAGGCTGGCAAAGGTGTCGAGCGGGGAATTAGACGCTGTGGTGCTTGCTGCCGCGGGGCTGACCAGGCTGGGCAGGCTCGATGCTGTCTCCGAATTCTTCGATCTCGCACTGTGGCCGACCGCTCCCGGCCAGGGTGCACTGGCCATCGAAGCGCGCGAGGAGGACAGCATTCCCGAACTGGCACTCATCCAGCATCCCGCCACTCGTATTTCGATCGCCGCCGAACGTGCGGTGCTTGCGGCTCTCGAGGCAGGGTGTACGGCACCCATCGGCGCCTCGGCTGCCATCGACGGCGACACGCTGACCCTCACCGCCGTGGTGTACAGCGCAGACGGGTCGAGCGAACTCGGCAGCACGAATTCGGTGAAGCTCCCGGCCGGTTTCTTTGTCTCCGGTGCCGCCGCAGACTCCGGTGCCGCCGCAGAGTCCGGTGCCGAGGCAGACGCCCTCGCGGTGGGCCTCGGAACAGACATCGCCCTGCAGCTTCTGAGCGACGGCGCTGGCGAGCTCGCCGAGTTGGGAGCGGCCTCGTGAGCGACAGCACAACGGGCCCCACCACCACGAAGCCGCTCGCCGGTTGGCGCGTGCTCGTTCCGCGCGGCGGGCCCTGGGGCCACGGCGTCGCCTCCGACCTTCGCGCCATGGGTGCTGCGCCCACGGTCGCCCCGCTCATCAACTTCGCGCCCACCGAAGACTCTGCTGCGCTCGAGAACGCTCTCGAACGACTCGCCACGGGGGCCTTCGACTGGTTGACCGTGACGAGCGCCACCACGGTAGACGTGCTTTCTGCGCATCAGGCGACGGTTCCGGCATCCACTCGTATTGCCGCAGTCGGCGAGACCACCGCTGCTGCGCTCACGCTGGCGGGGTACAAGGTCGACCTCGTGCCGCTCGAAGACAACTCGGCCACCGGGCTACTGAGCGAGATGAAGCAGTTCGAAGAAGCCGGGGCATCGCTTCGCATTCTCACCCTGCGCAGCGCGCTCGCGAAGCCCGTGCTCAGTAACGGCCTCATCAAGCGAGGCCATTCGGTCGAATCGGTCATCGCCTATCGCACCATCGGAGTGCCGGTCGACCCCACCATCAAGGCCGACATCGCGGCAGGCCTCTATCGCGCCATTCTCGTGACCTCCGGCAGCGTTGCCGAGCAGGTCGAGCTGCAGCTCGGGCCGGTTCCGGTGTCGACCATCGTCGCGTGCATTGGGCCGGTGACGGCCCAGGATGCCCGCTCCTACGGCCTCCGCGTCGACCTGATCGCCGCCGAACGCTCGTCGGTATCGCTCATCAACGCCCTTGTCGAAACGGCTCGCGCCTCTCTGTAGCCTCGCGGGCCGTGACGCGATGGGCATGGATCGACTCTGCCCGTCCCCAATAGGTGCTTACAGCCCTTGCACACGCGTAGGGTTTAAGGCATGAACGTTCGCCCGCGCCGCCTTCGCGCTACTCCCGCCATGCGCCGACTGGTTGCCGAGACCCGGCTGAACCCGGCCGACCTCGTACTGCCGCTGTTCGTGCGCGAGGGCAGCGAGCCGCGCCCGCTGAATTCGATGCCCGGTATCCTGCAGCACACCACTGAGAGCGTGCGCGCGGCCGTGAACGAGGCCGCCGACCTGGGGCTCGGTGGCGTGATGCTGTTCGGTGTTCCCGACGCCAAAGACGCGGTGGGTTCGGGGGCCACCGACTACGACGGCATTCTGAACCAGGCCACGCGTGTGGTGGTCGCCGAGGTGGGCGATGCGCTCGTGGTGCAGACCGATCTGTGCCTCGACGAGTTCACCGACCACGGCCACTGCGGTGTTCTCGACGCTGACGGGCGGGTCGACAATGACGCCACCCTGCTGCGCTACCGCGACATGGCCATTGCCCAGGCCGAATCGGGCTCAGAGCTGCTGGGGCTCTCGGGAATGATGGATGGCCAGGTGGCCGCTGTGCGCGATGCTCTCGATTCCCAGGGGTTCGAGAACACGGCGATTCTCGCGTACTCGGCCAAGTACGCCTCAGCGTTCTACGGCCCGTTCCGCGAGGCGGTCGGGTCGACTCTGCGTGGCGACCGCAAGACCTACCAGCAAGACCCGGCCAACCGCCGCGAGGGCCTGCACGAGACCATGCTCGACCTCGAGCAGGGCGCCGACATCGTCATGGTGAAGCCGGCCATGAGTTACCTCGACGTTCTGGCCGACGTGGCCGCCATGTCGCCGGTTCCGGTGTGGGCCTACCAGGTGTCGGGCGAGTACGCGATGATCGAAGCCGCGGCAGCGAACGGCTGGATCGATCGTGAACGAGCCATCTTCGAGTCGGTGACGAGCATCCGTCGCGCCGGAGCAGACGTCGTGCTCACGTACTACGCGCCCGAGATCGCCCGAACCCTGCGCGAGCAGCCGTAGTTTTCGAGCAGCCCCAGTTTTCGAGCAGCCGTAGTTTTGAGAGAGGCCACCACCGTGTCTGAGTCTGACGTTCTGTTCGCCCGCGCGAGCCTGTCGATCCCGGGGGGCGTGAACTCGCCGGTGCGGGCGTTCCGCTCGGTGGGCGGCACTCCGCGGTTCATGGTGAAGGCGTCGGGGGCGCACGTGACCGACGCCGACGGGGTCGAATACGTCGACCTCGTGAACTCATGGGGGCCGGCCATTCTGGGGCACGCGCACCCCGAGGTGATTCAGGCGGTTCAGGATGCCGCGGCCAGGGGCCTCTCGTTCGGGGCCAGCACCCCTGGCGAGACCGAACTGGCCGAGGCCATTCGTTTGCGCGTCACGGCGGGCGGGCTCTCACCGGTTGAGAAGGTTCGGCTGGTCTCCACCGGAACCGAGGCCACCATGACGGCCATCCGTCTCGCCCGCGGGTTCACCGGGCGTGACCTGCTGGTGAAGTTCGCCGGGCACTACCACGGGCACTCCGACTCGCTGCTGGCCGAGGCCGGTTCGGGTCTGGCGACGCTGGCGCTGCCCGGTTCGGCAGGGGTGACGGCGGCGACCGCCGCGCAGACACTCGTGCTGCCGTACAACGACCTCGACGCCGTGCGCGAGGTGTTCGCCGCCTACCCCGGTCAGATCGCCGCGTTCATCACCGAGGCCGCTGCCGCGAACATGGGGGTCGTGGCGCCCGACCCCGGGTTCAATGCTGCGCTGGCCGGTATCGCGCACGAGAACGGTGCGTTGCTGATCGTCGACGAGGTGCTCACGGGGTTCCGTGTGAGCGCCGCCGGGTGGTGGGGGCTCGAGGTGGGCGGGGGCAGTGTCACAGGCAGCGCGGATGCCCGTGACCTCGGTGCCGACCTGGCCTACCAGCCCGACCTCTTCACCTTCGGCAAGGTTGTCGGCGGCGGGATGCCCCTGGCGGCCCTCGGCGGGCGGGCAGACATCATGGACTACCTGGCCCCTCTCGGCCCGGTCTACCAGGCGGGAACACTGAGCGGCAACCCGGTGGCTGTGGCCGCGGGCCTTGCGACACTGAGGCTCGCCGATGCTTCGGTGTACGCCACGCTCGACAGTGCGGCATCCATCGTCTCGGCCGCCGTTTCAGAGGCGCTGAGTGCCGAAGGCGTTGCGCACACGGTGCAGCGCGCCGGCAACCTGTTCAGCTTCGCGTTCGGCGAGTGGCAGAGCGGGCGCGCCTTCGCTGGCCCCCGAACGTACGCCGAGGTTCAGCAGCAGCAGTCGTTCCGGTACGCGCCGTTCTTCCATCACATGCTCGACGCCGGTGTCTCACTGCCGCCGTCGGTGTTCGAGGCCTGGTTCGTGTCGGCTGCCTACGACGACGCGGCTCTCGAGCGCATCGTGTCTGCCCTTCCGGGCGCGGCTCGCGCCGCTGCCGCGGTTTCACCGGCAGACTAGGGGCATGTCAGTTCTGTTCGTGCATCCCGATCGCCTCGAGATCAGGTTGACGCGAGCCGAGAAGATCATGGCGCTGAGGCGCAGCGACATCGAGGTGCCGCTCGAGAACATCCGGGCCGCCGTGCTCACCGACGACCCGTGGGTGTGGGTGCGCGGCATCCGGGCTCCCGGAACGGCCGTGCCGCTGACGCTCGCCATCGGGTCGTGGAAGTACCACGACGGCAAAGACTTTCTGCTCATCAAAGGCACGCGTACGTCGGTGGTGATCGACCTCGAGAACTCGGAGTTCTCGCGCATCATCGTGACGACGAAGCACTCGCTCACGCTGCTGCGCGCCCTCCGCCTGCCGCCGCTCGAGGCCGCCGACCCCACCGCGATCGCCGCAGACTAGCTCTACCCGGTACCCGCCGCCCCTTTTTGCCGGCGGGGTGCGCGGGTCAGGCGCGCACGTCGACGACGGTGCGACCGCGAACCGAGCCGGCGAGGATGCGAGAGCCCGCGCCGGCCGGGCCGAGCACGTCGGTGAGGCCGATGGTGTTGGTCATCGAGTCGAGCAGGGCCGGGTCGAGCTCGGCGGCGAGGGCGGCCCAGGCTTCTTCGCGAAGGGCAATGGGTGCTTCGACAGAGTTCGCGCCCGTGAGCGTCACCCCGCGCAGAATGAACGGCATCACGGAGAGCGGCAGGTCGGCGCCCTGGGCGAGCCCGCAGCTCACGACGGAGCCGCCGTAGTTCGTCTGGGCGACGATGTTCGCAAGCGTCGTGCTGCCCACCGAGTCGATGGCGCCGGCCCAGCGCTGCTTCTGCAGCGGCTTGCCCGGGTCGGCCAGTTCTGAGCGGTTGAGCAGGGTGGTGGCTCCGAGGCTCCGCAGGTAGTCGCCTTCGGTGTCTGCCCGCCCGGTCGAGGCGGTGACGCTGTAGCCGCGCCCGGCGAGCAGCGCGATGGCGACCGAGCCCACGCCGCCGGCGGCTCCGGTGACGAGAATCTCGCCCGACGACGGCTGGATGCCCAGCTTCTCGAGTGCGAGCACTCCGATCATCGCGGTGAAGCCGGCGGTGCCGATGGCGGCCGCCCGCTTGGCGGTGAGCCCTGCGGGCAGCTTCACGAGGGCATCCGGGCGCACCCGCGCGCGTTCAGAGAAGCCTCCGAAGAACTTCTCGCCGATGCCATCGCCGTTCAGGATGACGTGGTCTCCGGGTGCGAACCGGGCACTGGCCTGGCTGGTTGCGCCGCCCTCGTCGACCGAAACGACGGTGCCCACGAGGTCGATGCCGGGGATGAGCGGAAAGCTGCGCACGACCCCGCGCGACCCGGCGAGGGCCAGCCCGTCTTTGTAGTTGACGCTCGAATATTCGACGGCGATGGTCACGGCACCGGGTTGCAGAAAGTCGTCGTCGACGGTTCGCAGTTCGGCGGTGCCCGGCTCTGCAGGCGTGTCTTCGGTGACCACAATGCTTCTGAACATGCCAAAAGCCTACGCCGCGAAAGGGCTCAGGTGACGTCGCGCCGCCAGCTTGTGAAGAAGCCCAGAAAGCTCGCCGCGACGGCGTAGGCGAGCAAGACGAGCGCACCCTGCCACCAGTCGAGTCCCACAACGGTCGGCGCTGTGAGCGAGTAGAAGCTGGAGCCGACGAGGGCGTCGCTGGCCGACCCGGGGAGATACTGCCCGATCTGGGCGGTGACGTCGGTGAGGCCCGAGGCGAAGCGCAGGATGGGTTCGACGAACTGGGTGAACGCCAGCACGATGACGATGGCCGCCACCTGGCTGGGAATGAGGACGCCGAGGCCGACTCCGACCGAGCACCAGAGGGCCATGGCGAGAACGGCTCGGCCGGCCAGCGCCCAGATGGCGGGGTCGGTGAGCCGGGCATCCTGTGAGAACAGGGCCATGACACCCGAACCGGCGCCGATGGAGGAGGCCATTGCGAGAACGCCGAACAGCCCGCCGAACACGGTGAGGGCAACGAGCTTGGCGACGAGGATGCGGCCGCGGCGGGGCATCGCCAGAAAAGTGGGGGTCAGGGTTTTGTGCCGAAACTCCGACGTGGTGACAAGGGCGCCGAGCAGCACGGGAAACACGTAGCCGATCGACGAACCGAAGCTGTAGATGAGCGGTGCGCGCTGGGCATCGGTGATCTGCGGGCCGCGGCTGCCGCCCACTGAAGCCAGAATGGCGGTGAGGCCGCCGGCGACGAGGGCTACATAGACGATCATGATGAGGGCGAGCATCCACCAGAGCCGTGTGGTGGTGATCTTGGTGAACTCGGCATGGATGGCGTGGCCGAGCTGGCGCACGGGTTGCTCGCTCACAGGGCTCCCTCTTCGCCGACGAGCGCGAGAAACGAGTCTTCGAGGCCGGTGCGTTTCTGCGAGAGCGAGCTGAGGGTGACTCCGGCGTCGAAGGCGGTGCGTCCGACAGCCTCGGCATCAGCGTTCTCTACGATGACGCCTCCTCGCAGGCTGCTGAAGTGGTAGCCGGCGGCGGTGAGGGCCAGCTGTAGGGCGACGCGGTCGGGGGCATCCACAATCACCTGCCGGGTTTCGGTCATGTCGAGGCTGGCGAGTGAGCCACGGTGGATGAGGGTGCCGTGCGCGATGATGACGACCTCGTCGACGCTCTGCTGCACCTCTGAGAGAAGGTGTGAGCTCACGAGAATGGTGCGGCCTTCGGCGGCGAGCTGGCGAAGAAACAGGCGGATCCACCGGATGCCCTCCGGGTCTAACCCGTTGATGGGCTCGTCGAGCACCAGCACACTCGGGTCGCCCAGCAGTGCGCTCGCGAGGCCGAGTCGTTGCCTCATGCCGAGGGAGTAGCCCCCGACGCGGCGCGAGCCGTACTGTTCGAGCCCGACCTGCTCGAGAACGACGCCCACGCGCTGGCGGGGTAGGCCAGCGGCCTGGGCATAGACGCGCAGGTGGTCTGCGGCTGTGCGCCCCGGGTGAAAACTTGCGGCCTCGAGCGCGGAACCCACCGTGCTCAGCGGGTGCGCGAGCGAGCGGTACGAGACGCCGCCGAAGGTGGCGGTGCCCGAGGTGGGCGCCACGAGCCCGAGCAGCATGCGCAGGGTTGTGGTCTTGCCGGCGCCGTTGGGGCCCAGAAAACCGGTGATCTGCCCTGGTTCGACGGTGAACGACAGGTCTGACACGGCGTCGACGGAGCCGGAACCCGAGCCGAAGCGCTTCGTCAAGTGGGTGAATTCGATGGTGACGCCGGCGGGCATCAGGTTCCTCTCGGTGCACGACAGGGTGAAACTGCGAACACATCGCGTGCGGGTGGGTGCCTCCACCTTAGGGGGTGGGGGCTCCTCGGCGCACGGTCGGGAGGGCGCGACTGCCTGGACTCAGCCGAGGGTGTCCGCCCGGTGTTTTCGCGGCGTGTTTGCCATACGGTTGGAGCATGGCAGGCAGTGTGCTCGAAAAGATCGGCATCGCACCCCGTAGCCCGCTCGCTCCGGGTCGGCGGCGGGTGTCTCTGCCGCGGCTTCTCGACAACCTGTACTTCTTTCTGGGGGCTGTGGCGGCGGCCTGGCTCGCCTACCTCGTCTTCACCGAATCGTTCAGCCGAGGGCTGCAGTATGTGTGGTTTCTGCTGGTGTTCTGGGTGTTGCTGGCGTATCTGCTGCTGCCGCGCATCCACAGCATGCTGACTCTCATCTATGTGCCCGACTACTTCATCGGCCGCGCCCGCACGCACGAGGGGCTGCTGGGCGACCCGGTGAACCTGGCGCTGTTCGGCGCTGAGGCGCAGCTGCACACGGCGATGCTCGCGGCAGGCTGGCACCGGGCCGACGAGGTGGGTTTTCGCAGTTCTCTGCGCATCGTGACGTCGACGCTCTTTCGCCGCAGCTACTCTGATGCGCCGGTCAGCCCGCTCTACTTGTTCGGCACCATTCAAGACTTCACGTACCAGCAGGAGGTGGCGGGCAACCCTGCAAAACGTCACCACGTGCGCTTCTGGAAGACGCCAGAGGGCTGGCTGCTTCCCGGCGGGCATTCGGCCGAATGGATGGCCGCGGGAACGTACGACCGCAACGTGGGTCTCTCGCTCTTCACTCTGCAGGTGACCCATCGCATCGAACGCGAGACCGACAAAGAGCGCGACCACATCGTGAACTCCATCGAGCAGGCCAACCCCGCCGCGTCGGTGAGCGTGATTCGCAACTTCTCGACCGGCTACCACGCTGTCAACGGCGGTGGAGATGCCATCACCACAGACGGCGATCTGCCCGTGATCACGCTGACCGCACTCGACGTGTCGCCAGAGGGCGCCGCCGGGGCCGCCGAGGTCGATGATGCTGTGCTGCCGGCTGATGCCTCGCTGCTCGGCCAGGCCGTGGTGCAGAATGCTCGAAACACCGCGGCATCGAACCGGGTGAAGCGGCCCATCTCGATCTACCTGAGCTATCTGCTGATGATCGCCCGCGGTGTGATCGGTCTGGGGTCGGTCATTTCGCTGATCACAACGTGGGCCGACTCAGTGGCGACGATTCGCATCGACCTGCCGTCGGGTAGTGACATCACGAGCGACCAGCTCGCGAACATCGTGCTGTGGATCGTCGTCGGCGCAGCCGCCTCCGCCTTCCTCGGCTACCTGCTTCTGGCGCAGCTGATGTTCTGGGGGTTCAACTGGGCGCGGTTCGTTGCCATGACGCTGAGCCTGGTGGCTGTCGCTCTTGTTGCTGCCGACTTCATCACCACGGGCATCGGCGTCACGCTCGCCACGGGTCTGGTGAACCTCAGCTTCGACATTCTCGTGCTGTTCGCGCTCTCGAGCTCAGATGCGCGCGTCTTCGTGCGGGAGCGCCGCGATCGCCGGCGTGCTCGGCGTGCGCTCGCTCGTCGGGTGCAGGCTGCATGAAGGCACAGCCTCGGCCGCGCAGGCTGGGCAGATGACCAGCTGTTCGCGACAGGCGAGGTCGTGGCAATTCTGCATTTCGCTGGTGGATGCACCACAGCGGTAACACGCACCAATCGTTTTCGCGTCAGACGTGAATTCGAGCGACAGCCGGTTGTCGAACACATACAGCGAGCCCTGCCAGAGCCCGCTGTCGCCGAACGTCTCGCCGTAGCGGGCGATGCCACCGTCGAGTTGAAAGACGTTCTCGAACCCTCGCGACACCATCAGTGACGAGAGCACCTCGCACCTGATGCCGCCGGTGCAGTAGGTGACGACGGGCTTCGACTTCAGGTGGTCGTACTTGCCACTGTCGAGTTCGGCAACGAAATCGCGGGTGGTGGCGACATCGGGAACGACTGCTCCGTCGAAGCGACCGATTTCGGCCTCGAAACCGTTGCGCCCGTCGAAGAACACGACGTCTTCGCCATCGAGTTTCTTCGCCTCTACCAGGGTGTGCAGTTCATGGGGTGAGAGTTTGGTGCCGCCGCCCACGACACCCTGATCGTCCACGACCAGCTCGCCGGGAGCGCCGAAACTGACGATCTCGTCGCGCACCTTTACGCTCAGGCGGGGGAAATCGGGGGAGAAGCCGTGCGGTGCCTGAGTGGTCGCGGTAGCAGGGTCGAGGGGGGTGCCTTCGCTCCACTTCACGTCAAGGTTCTTGAACGCTGGGTAGTCGCGGGTCTTGCGAAGGTACTTCTTCACTGCATCGAGTTCGCCGCCGAGAGTGCCGTTGATGCCGTGCTGCGACAGCAGGATGCGCCCGCGAAGCCCCAAACTCTCGCACAGGTCGCGCTGCCATAACCGCAGGGCATCGGGGTCGGCTAGTGGCGCAAAAACGTAATACAGAATGATCTTCGAAACGGCCACCCCACGATTTTAGTCGCGGTAAAGCGGCTGTCTTACCCATGGTGGTAGCGGTGCCGTGGGCAAGGGTCCGCGTCGTCTGGATCTGATTTGACTGCATGGTCGTGGGGTTTGTTCCCAGTCAATGCTTTTCGGTGGGATCAAAACCGGGACGCCGTTCTGCATGGCGAGTTTCCACTCAGAGGAATGCACATGTGTGTGGTGGAAGTGGCACAGCAGCGCCCCGTTATCGATATCTGTACGCCCGGGAGCATACGTTTGGTGTTTCCAGTCATCAACATGGTGGCTTTCGCACCACGACGGGCCGCGGTCGCAGCCCGGCCACACACACCCACCATCCCGTGCGGCCATAGCGGCCCGTTGCGCGGTCGTGAA